>NZZV01000226.1 GCA_002698945.1 Acidimicrobiaceae bacterium | reverse complement strand
GCCGTCGCCGACGGCGAAGTCGCGGGCCAACGCCCAGAAGTCCATCGTGTTGTGCTCGTCGACGGGCGTGATGGCGTACAGCACGGTGAGGTGGGCGGCATCGGGATCGGGGCCGTCAGGGCACGGCGCAACGCCTGCGGGGGCGACGCGGGAGTGCAAGATGTAGCAGCCGACCGGGTGGTACTCGATGTCCTGCCACCGGTCGATCGGCGTCGACAAGCCGGTCGTGTCCGAATAGAACGGCGGACACTCGACGGACTCCATGTGTCGCTCGACGTAGACGACGCCGGCTTCCTCGTCGACCCGCGTCTCGATCGGCGTGACGGCGACTTCCGGCGTGCCGATCAGACCGGCGTGCAGGAACGACTCGTGCGACAGGTCGAGGAGGTTGTCGATCAACAGTCCGTAGCGGGCGGCGAGCGGCTCCATCCCGTGGACCTCGGCCCAGTCGTCGCTGTCGAGCCAGGGCAACTCGGTCAGCTTGCTCGGGTCGGGAGCCGACGGATCGCCGATCCACAGCCACACCCACGGCCCCGTGATCGCGAGCGGGAAGGATTCGACATTGGCTCGCGACGGGATGTGGTTCTGGAGCGGTGCCCACGTACAGGTGCCACATCCGTCGAACCGGAGGCCGTGATAGCCGCACTGGATCTCGTCGCCGACCACGGCGCCGAGCGACAGGGGGTAGCCGCGATGTGGACATCGGTCGGCCAACGCGACGATGGTGCCGTCGGTCTGGCGGAACAGCACGACGTGCTCGCCGCAGACGGTCCGTGCCAGCGGGACGTCGCTGATCTCGTCGGTGCTCGCGACCACGTACCACTGGTCCCGCACGAAGCCGGTCGAAGTGGTGCTCGACGTGGCGGTCGGCGTGGTGGTCGGCGTGGTGCTCGACGTGGTGGTCGACGTGGTGGTCGACGTGGTGGTCGGTGTCGTCATGACGGCCTCCTCGGTGCGGTCTCGGTCAGGACAGGCCGAGCACACCGATCGCGTTGTCTTTCATGATCAATGGTTTGAGCTCCGGCTTGATGTCGAGATCGTCGAAGCTCGCGATCCAGCGGTCGGGCGAGATGACGGGATAGTCCGACCCGAACAGCACCTTGCGACGCAGCGGCCCGTTGATCGCCCGCACGAGTTGAGTCGGGAAGTACTTCGGCAGCCACCCCGACAAGTCGATGTAGACGTTCGACTTGTGCGTCGCCATCGAGATCGCCGAGTCCTGCCACGGCACCGACGGGTGGGCGAGGATCACCGTCAGCGACGGAAAGTCGGCGGCGACGTCGTCGAGCAACATCGGGTCGCTGTATCGGAGCTTGATGCCGCGTCCGCCGGGCAGCCCTGCGCCGATGCCGGTCTGGCCGGTGTGGAACACCGTCGGCACGCCGGCCTCGGCGATCGCCTCGTAGATCGGATAGAAGCGCTGATCGTTCGGCTCGAATGCCTGCAGGCTGGGATGGAACTTGAAGCCGCGAGCGCCCGCCGCAGTGAGCGAGCGCACCTTGGGGACGGCGTCGCCGGAGAGCGGGTCGACGGAAGCGAACGGGATCAAGATGTCGTCGTGGGCGGCGGCGAGGTCGAGGATCTCCTCGCTCGACAGCGCAGGATGTCCCATCGCCGTCGTTGCGTCGACGGTGAAGACGACGGCTCCGATGCGTCGCTCCCGGTAGTACTCGGCGAGATCGCCGACGGTCGGCGTTCGGTTGTCGTGGCCCTTGAAGTAGGCAGCAGACGCGTCGAGCAGTTCCTGGTCGAGCGAGCAGCAACCGCTCGAGTCCTGCTCGACGTGGACGTGGGTGTCGATCGCGACGAGGGCGTCGAGGTCGAAGCTCATCGGTCGGATCCCCCCGGCAGGTGGTCGGCCCCCGACTTGGCGACGACCAGTTGCTCGAGCAGACGGTCGCGCTCGTCGAGCATCCGACTCTGGTCGATGCCGGCGAGCTCGTCGTCCATCTGTGCCACCAGCGTGGCCTTCAGCTCCGGTGTCCACTCCGCCGTTCGGAACGTCTCCCACCACTCGACCATCGGTGGTCCGAGGTGTTCGAGCACGTACGCCAGACCTGCCTCGCCGCCGGACAGGTGCTGCGTGGCGAACGGGCCGAGGAGGGCCCACCGCAGGCCCGGACCGGCCGAGATCGCCCGGTCGACTTCGGCGACCGAGACGACCCCTTGCTCGACGAGCCAGTACGCCTCGCGCCACAGCGCGGCCTGGAGTCGATTGGTGACGTGGCCGGGCAGCTCGGAGCGGATGTGGATCGGTGACTTGCCGATCGAGGTGTAGAGCCGCATGGCGGCGTCGATCGCGGCGTCGGACGTGGCCTCGCCGCCGACGACCTCGACGAGCGGAACGAGATGGGGCGGATTGAACGGGTGACCGATCAGCACCCGCTCGGGATGACGCTTGCAGGCGCTTTGCAGTTCGGTTGCCATGAGGCCGGAGGAGCTCGATGCGATCACGACGTCGGCGCCGACGATCCCGTCGATCTCGCGATACAGATCGTGTTTGAGGTCGATTCGTTCTGGCGCGTTCTCCTGCACGAAGCCGGCCCCGTCGACCGCTTCGGCGGTGGAGCCGACGACCGTCACCAAGTCCGGCGATCCGGTGTCGACGACGAGGCGCTGTCGTTCGAGTGACGGCCAGCACCGTTCGACGGCGCGTCGGAGGTGGTCGGTGGCGTCTGGGCGCGGGTCGGTCGTCGATACCTCGTGACCGTGGGCGGCGAACAGCGCTGCCCAGCTGGAGCCGATCACCCCGGTGCCGATGATCGCGATCCGGGTCATCGCTGCTCCTGGACCGCTGCCAGGCAGTCGTCGAGCACCTCGGGGTTGGCCATCGCCTGGCGCGACAGCACCGACGCCACGTCGGCACCGTGCAGGATCTTCTTGACGGGCAGTTCGAGCTTCTTGCCGGTGAGGTTGCGCGGCACGCCCGAGACGCCGACGATTCGATCGGGCACGTGGCGGGGAGACAGGGCCGTGCGCAACGCCGTCCGGATCGCCGCGACCAGTTCGTCGTCGAGACGGTCGTCGGGGGTGGTGTCGAGGGCGGTGTCGGCCGGTTGGACGAGCAGGACGAGCTCACCCATGCCACCGTCGGGGTCCTCGAGATGCACGACGAGGCTGTCGGCGACCTCGGGCAACTGTTCGACGATGCGGTAGATCTCGGCGGTGCCGATCCGCACACCCCCTCGGTTGAGGGTGGCGTCGGACCGGCCGGTGACGACGCTCGTGTGGTGTGGTGTGAACCGGACCCAGTCGCCGAATCGCATCACGCCCGGGTACTGCTCGAAGTAGGTGTTGCGGTAGCGCGACATGTCGTCGTCACCCCAGAACTTGACCGGCATCGACGGCATCGGCTCCGTGATGACGAGCTCGCCGAGTTCGTCGACGACGGAGTCGCCGTCCTCGTCGTAGGCGTAGGCGGCCACACCGAGGCACTTGGCCGAGATCTCCCCGGCGTAGACGGGGTTGATCGGATACCCCTGGAGCAGTCCGGTGCACACGTCGGTGCCTCCACTGCCCACGTAGAGCGGAGCGTGCGAACCGAACTGTTCGTGCAGCCAGACGAAGCCCTCGGTCGGCAGGGGCGAGCCGGCGGCGGCAAGCAGTTGCAGCGACGACAGGTCGTAGGTCTCGGTCGGGTTCGCCTGCTGCTTGGCGCAGGCCATGACGAACGCCGGGCCGAGACCCATCATCGTCGGGCGCACGTCTTCGGCGATCCGCCATTGGGCATCGAGATCGGGCCACATCGGATTGCCGTCGATGCACACGATCGAGGCACCGGTGAGCAGGGTGGAGACCAGTGCGTTCCACATCATCCACGCCGTGGTGCTGAACCACATCAGCCGGCCGCCCGGACCGAGGTCCCAACTGAGGACGTGGTTCTTGTACGCCTCGAGGGTGATCCCGCCGTGGCCGTGCACGATCGCCTTGGGCAGACCGGTCGTTCCCGACGAGAACAACACGCACAGCGGGTGGTCGAACGGAACCGGGACCGCCTCGAGTTCGCCGCGCTCGCTCGTGAAGTCGCTCCACGGGAGCGCGTCGTCGACCACGCGTCCGTTGTACGACAGCGCCACGGTGCGGCGCACCGTCGGCATCGACGAGCGGATCTCGGCCACCCGGTCACGGATGTCGATGTCTCTGTCGCCGTATCGGTAGCCGTCGACGACGAGCAACACGGTCGGCTCGAGTTGGGCGAAGCGGTCGATCACCGCTCGTGGTCCGAACTCGGGCGCGGCCGACGACCAGGTCGCNCCAAGGCTGGCGGTGGCCAGGAACGCAGCGACGGTCTCGGGGAGGTTNGGCATGTATGCCACGACTCGGTCGCCCGGCTGGACGCCGAGCCNCACGAGNCCGGCCCGGATGCGAGCGATCTGGTCGATGAGATCGAGATAGGTCCACGTCACCTTGTCGCGGGTCTGTGAGATGCCGATCACGGCGACGTCGTCGTCGCGCCCCGTTGCCGCACGCAGGAACTCGCCGGTGTAGTTGATACGAGTTCCGGGGAACCACTCGGCTCCCGGCATCTCGCGGCGGCCGAGGACCGGGCCGACCGGCGTCGTCGAGTGGACAGCGAAGTAATCCCAGATCGACCGCCAGAATGCGTCGATGTCGGTGACCGACCACTCCCACAGGGCGGTGTAGTCGTCGAACACGAGGCCGCGCTCTGCAGCCAGCCAGTCGAGGTACTTGCCGATGCGCGAGTCGCGGCGGACCTCGGGCCCCGGCTGGTAGATGATGTCGCCGTCGTTCACCATCACGGTGCCCCCTCGTTCGCCACGACCTTGGCCGCTCGACCGGCGAGGAACTCCTCCAGGAGCGACTTCGCCTCGTCGGACCCCTGGCTGATGGCGGCCACCAGCGACTCGACGAAGAGTCCTTCTTGGGGACCCATCTCGGCGATCCGCGGCAGGGCTTGCAGCACCGCGTAGTTCGTGATGGGTGAGTTCTGACTGATCCGTTCGGCGAGCCCGATCGCCGTGGCAAGGCCCTCGCCGTCGTCGACGAGGTACTGCGAGATGCCGAGATCGAGGCCGGCCTTCGCGTCGATGACTCGTCCGGTCAGCATCATGTCGGCCATCCGGTGGACACCGATCAGGCGGGGCAATCGCATCGAGCCGCCGCCGCCCACGAAGATCCCGCGACTGCCTTCGGGCAATGCGTAGTACGCCGAGGCCTCGGCGACCCGGACGTGCGTCGAGATCGCCAACTCCAACCCACCGCCGATGACGGCGCCGCGGAGCACCGACACGACCGGGACGGTCCCGAACTGGATCTTGTCGAACTGTTCGTGCCACCCGCGACTGTGCAGAACACCCTCGAACACGGTGGTCGTGGTCAGCTCCGACAGGTCGAGCCCGGCACTGAAGTGGTCGCTCGACGACGTGAGGACCGCGGCAGCGATCCCTGGTGGCGGAGCCTCGAAGAACGAGCCGAGTGCCCGGACCGTGCCACCGTCCAACGCGTTGCGCTTCTCCGGACGATCGAGCGACAGGATCGCGATCTGCTCGCGGATCTCGACCGCGACGTGCTCACCGAGCCGTGACGGATTCCCCATGATCGCGATCGTACGTGCGGGTGGGGCCTATGTCAACCAAGTGAATATACATCCGATTCGTCCTTCGGCCGTGACGGGTCTGTCACGATGGACCGGATGTCGGACGTGACCGCCAGCTACCTGATCGGCCGTGCCGACCGGATCATCAGCACCCACCTCGAGGCGGCGTTGCAGGGCAGCGGTCTCAGCCTTCCCGAGTTCACCGCGCTGTCCGTCCTGGCTACGCGGCCGGGGCTCTCGAACGCTCGACTCGCCCGGCGATCGCTGGTGACCCCGCAGGCGATGCACAAGGTGATCCGATCACTGGAGGAGGCCGGGCTGGTGACCCGCTCCGCTCCCCCGCACGGCGGCCGCACGCTCGAAGCGCAGATCACCGAGGCCGGATCGAGGCTACTGAACGAGACGTTGTCGCGAACCGCCGAGGCCGAGGACCGCGCCCTGGCCGCCCTCGACCGGAGCGAGCGGGACGAACTCGTCCGCCTCCTCACATTGGTCACCACGCCACCCGGCAACTGAACCGCGCTGCATCCTCTGCAGCAAGTCGCCGCCGGCGGGGCGGATCGTGGCGCACTGCCTGCATTTCCGATGCGGGACCGGCTCACCGGCTCACCGAGGTCCGCCTCAGAGGATCGTGTTGACGGCTGCTCCGACTGCGGCCGCTGCGGCTGCGGTTGCAGCGATCACCCGCAGGGCCGTGCGCCGATCGGCACCCCGTGTGGTCACAACCAGGGCGGCGATACCGAGCAAGCCGAGCAAGACGGCGAACTGACCGAGATCTTCGGGACGCCCGTCAGCTGGTTCGCTGGCCAGTCGGAGCAGAACGTGGACGGCCTCCGCACCGAAGACCGCAGGAAGCGCAGCGCGCCCCAGCACCGCGCGCCACCCCGATGTCTCCGCGGCCCAGCTTCCCGCGACCCCGAACACCGAGCCGGCAACGACTCCGGCCGCCAGCCACACCGCTGCGGTCGACGATGTGAGGTTTGCACGGCTTGCGCCTCGCACGAGCACGTCGGCGAGGTAGTACGCCTCGACGCCGACCGCCAGGACGATCACCGCGCCGACAGCCGCTGCGGGCAGCTGGCGGCCCCATCGTCCGTAGGCGAAGGCCGCCGCGGCCCACACCGCCGGAGAGTTGAAGAGGTGGGCCCACGGGTAGGGGGTGTTCACCTGTCCCCAGAGATCGAGCGGACCGAGCGCGAGACCGGCGACAACGGCCACCACCCACCACCAACGTCGCAGTGCCACTGCCTGAACCGACCGGTGTGCGAGGAGATGCGTCATCGAGATGGATCCGTTCTGGTCGAAGTGCAATGAGTCGGACCCATCAGGTGCTCGGCTGTGACGGTCCGGGCCCGGCGGATCCACTGATCAGTCGGATGCCCTGGTCGAGCACGGAGGCGACGTGTTCGAGGTCGATGTCGCGACCGTTCTGCTGGAAGATCTCAATGCCGAGAATGGTGGCAGCTGCCAGTTCGGCGATGAGCGAGACCGGTATCAGCTGCGTGATGGGTGACGATTGGAGCACCAGGTTGAGTTCCGAGGTTGCGTAGTCGACCGCACGATCGATCGCCGCTCGAACCTCGGCGGCGAGCGCAGGCGATGTACGTGCGCCCACGAAGAGCTCCATCACGGCGTGGCCGTCGTCGCTGTGCGCCTCGGCACGAAGCACGCTGCTGAGCCGGTCGCGCCACTGAATGTGGGCGTCGGCGCCGCCAAGGCCGTCGCGGATGCGGGCGATACCACGGTCGGCGAGCGCGTTCGCCGTTGCGGCCAGCAGGCCGTCCATCGATCCGAAGTAGTAGAAGACCGACCCGTTCACCGTTCCCGCCTCCTCGGCGACGGCACGGGCACTGGTGCGAGCGAAACCGTCGCGCGCCAGCACGCTCACGGCTGCGTCGATGAGTCTGACTCGCAGTCCGTCGTTGAACACGGCGTGCGTCCTGGGACCAGATTTCGCCACGCCGGAACCCTACCGCCTTTTCATGCAGTTGCCTTGAGCGACTGCCCAACGAACCTGGCTGCATCTGAGACCGATCGTTGATCGTGGAATTCACAGCATCTGGGTCCCTGACGGCGACCAAACAGGTCGGCGCTCTCGTACAGCCGGCGCACCGAGCGCACTGTGCTCGTGACCTCGCGCTGACGTGTGTGGGCGGCCACCAGGACCTGCCCGCTGACGGCCAACAACGGCTACCCAGTCACGGCCAGCTGCCACGTACAGACTTCAAGCTGCGGCTCGACGGCATCGGCTGGAACCGTCATTCACCGGCACTTGTGGATACCCCCTGCATCGTTCATGTCGCGCGCAGTCGCCCATACGGGACTGGGCGCGACATGAAGGTGCACTCGGTGACTACCCCTGACCGCCGGCTGAAGGTCGCCGTGTGATCGCGCCTACGGCCACTCACCGTCGCCGTCAACATGGTCAGGAGTTCGCCGCCAGTGGGCAGATCGCCGTGGCCACCACAACGTGGGAACGCGCGGGCGATAGAGGTGCCCGGGGCGGGACTCGAACCCGCACTCCACCGAGGTGAAAGGGGGGTTCTTGAATACGGCGCAAACCGTCCGGCCGGTGCTGCACCGTCCGGATCGCACGGATTCCTGCGGGATCGGCGTCCGCATCGTCCGGCAGGTGTCTTGAGATCCCTGTCGTCCGGGAAATCCTGTGATCACTTGGCGATCACCGATGCGTCGTTCGGAGCACCGCCACGGGCGGCCGGGGCGGCGTCACTGCGAGCCGGTGATTGCTCGGACGAGACCGCGTATCCGGGTGCGACGCCGCGCTGACTCCGCCTCCGCAACGCCGGCGGTCACGATGCGGGTGGACGGGCCATCGTCACCGAACTCGACGGCGAGCAGTTCCCGGACGTCGTCGAAGTCGCTCGATCGGAACTCGTCGAGCTCCTGTGCGGCGACGAGCAACTCCATGCATGTCCACACGTCGACGGCGTCGCGGTCCTCGTTGCGTGCTCGTCGGGCATGAAGCTTCAGGCCGAGCATGCTCGCCACATCGGGTATCGACAGATCCAGGGGCAGCTCGTTTCCGTCGGTCAGCGTGACTGTGCCGGTGATCGCGAATGCGGGCCGCTTCAGCGCGAGGGCCAGGCCGCCGACTTCGGTCGTGTTCGTCCCGCCGTGCTGGACCGACGAGCGCACTCGCGTTCGGTAGCTCGGTACGAGCAGATCGACGGTCGCTTCACGCGTCTCGTCGATCGGTCGCGACCACCGGTTGCCGGCGACTTGCTGATAGCCGAGCCGGCTGACGGCGGCGACCAGCGAGTCATCGCGGAGCGCGTACGGTGGCACACCGAAGTCGGCATCGGCGGTGGAGCGGACCGGGTGAGCCAGGCCGAGGCGATGCTGGTGCAACACGACGGCCACGCCACCGATCAATCGATGCGGGCTGTCACACAACAACGCGCCGATCTCGGAGATCGCGGTGAAGCTGCCGTCCGACGCCCGCGATGTCGATACCAGTTGAAGTGGCGCTGGTGCCGTCACGGCGGTGTTGTCGTCCCGAGGTCGGCGAATCTTGCCGCGGCGTCGGCTCGATCGTCGCCGCCGAGGCCGAGGAGATCGGCGACCAGATGCAACCAGGGAGCGAGCAGCAGTCCGTCGACACGATGTGCCTGCGCCCGGAAGTGATCATCCGGGACGGACCGCACGACGACGCTCGCCGCCGCCAAACTGTCGGCCGGGACGAAGCCGAGCTCGTCCATCACCTGCTCCTCCAACCCGCCGTAGACAACCGCGACCGACGGGACACGCCACGGCCGCACGCGATCCGCCGCGACATCACCAGAAACAACGACATCCGGATCCTGCCCGACGAGGTCGCCGACCTGCGACGAGACATCATCGATCCGATACCAGAGTGCCTGATCGATGAACCGCGACGAGTAGCACGACCCGTACGTCGAGGGAAGCTGCTCGCGCACCGGCAACCACCCCGGATTCTCGAAGACCGCGTCACCGCTCCGGCGGAGGCTCGCCAGATACTGCGACACCGCCGGCTGCGACACCCCAGCCACGCCCGCAAGTTCAACCTGCGTGACCGGCTCGCGCGCTTCATACAGGCGACGAACAGCAGCAGCCTTCCCGGCCCCCCAGCGTCGAGTGCGAGTCGATCCCATCAACCGAGTATAAGTGTTCACCGCCTCGGGGGCAAGAACACTTATATTGGGAGGCGAAGCCGCTATCGCCTCGGAGAGTCGAACGCTCGTGCGCCCCGTCCGTACGGCATCGCGACATGGGCGACTCCCACCGCTCTCAGGCTCGCGCTCATGCCGGTTGAGGGCGGGCCGTGAGGCATGGGCGTCGGGCGCCGTTCTGCTCGAAGTTTGCTGTAGCCAGAACGACGTGTCGGGTCGTGACGTGTCGGGTCGTTCTGGCTCCAGCAGATCACAGACCCGGGTTTTGCTGAAGCGATGCGGACGGCGGTTTCAATCGGTCAACGCAACGAAGTTGTTGACCGATTGAAACCGCCGACCTCTCGTGTCGTTGTGGCTCCAGCAAAACGGCGAGGCCGCACAGAACGGCGGCCTCGGCCGACTCGACCCACCCGCTCGCAACGGCACGTCGGCGGAGCGTTCTCGGGCCGTCGGTGCCGCTCGATGTCGCGATCACCGTCCGTGACCACGATCGAGTCGTGCCGAACACCGCTGCGTTCCCGAAAGTGTCACGAACAGTCGTCACGCGCGAGCGCTTGCACCTGAACCGTCAGAATCGCGTGATCATTTCGTGATCACCGACCCGCATCCCGGTGCGCCCAAGGCCCGGTCGATCGGCGCAGGCAACCGTCTAGCGTGAATCGTTCGCACACCTGTCGTGCCGCAGTTGTGTAACGGCACAGCGCCTTTCCGGCCTGTTGTATGTCGTCACCGTTGAGGTGCCCGGGGCGGGACTCGAACCCGCACTCCACCGAGGTGAAAGGGGGGTTTAAGCCCCCCGTGTCTGCCAGTTCCACCACCCGGGCCCGTCGGTACGGTACCCCGATACGAAACACACCGCCTGGCCGAGTCGCGTCCCCGAGGGCGCGATGATCGCTCGTCCGACGGAATGTCGACCGAATCCTGCCATTCGCACGACGGAGCCGGCCTGGGACCGAGTGTGGCAGAAACCCCGTTCACGCCACGCGCCGCGTTAGATACTGCGCATGTTGCGTCAATTGTCGGGTTTCTGCGTCAAACGCTGCCAGGATGGTCGGCGATGGACCAGCAACCGGACCCGAGCGCGGATGATCTCTCGGTCGAGGCCGACGGCAACCGTCTCCTCGTCCGTGGTGAGATCGACGCCCACACCGCCCCCCAACTCGGTCGGGCTCTCGAATCGTTCGAGGGTGACGTGATCCTCGACCTCTCGGAGACCGATTTCGTCGACTCGAGCGGATTACGCGTGCTCGTCCAGCACCACCAGGCGTTCGCCGCCCGCAATGCCTCGATGATCATCGCCGACCCGTCGTCACCGGTCGAGCGAGTTTTCGAACTCAGCTCCCTCGACGACTTCTTCGACATCCGCCACAGCTGACATCCAGCACCGTTGACATCCGGCGCCGCTGGCGTCATGGTCTCGGTCGGTGTCAGACGGGTGGGGGGAAGGCCGGGCCGCCGTCGGTCGGCATCGCGACCACCGGCCGGCCACGGCGCAGCTCGACCCGGACGAACGAGGCGTCGTCCGCACCGGCGGTGACGAGACGATCGACCAGCTGGGTGACCGATGTGTGCTCCGGACCCGAGACCGCGTCGAACATTCGGGCGAGTCCGGTGTCGATGATCTCCCCGGCCCGCTCGACGACCCCATCGGTGTACACCACGAGCGAGGCGTCTCCGTTGACCTCGATGGTCTCCGAGGATCGCTGCTTGTTCGACGGCACACCGATCGGCGTCGATCGGGCGCCGCTCAACCAGCGCCACGTGCCGTCACCCGAGCCGATCAGCCCGGGCGGATGGCCGGCCGACGCGTAGTTAAGCTCGCCGCTGGACGGGTCGTAGTAGGCGACGAGGCAGGTGGCGTAGGTCCCACCGGTGCACGTGTCGGCGTAGTACGAGAGCCACTCCAAGACCTGACCGCTGTCGCGACTCATCATCACGAACGCTTGGGCGGCGAACCGGAGCTGACCCATCTGGATCAACGCTTCCTCGCCGTGGCCGACGACGTCGCCGATCACGATGCCCACCCGATCGTCGTCGGTTTCGATGATGTCGTACCAGTCTCCGCCGACCTCGAGCCGCGGGTCGGCCGAGCGCGAGACGCCCTCTGCGTCGGCGAAGCGGCCGTGCACCTCTGCGTCGGGAGCGAGCGCCCGACGGAGCAGCTGCACCGTTTCGTACTGCACGCCTGCCAGCCGGGACGCCGCCTCGAGCTCGGCAGCCTCGGCCGCGACGAGCAGCGAGGCAGCCGCTATCGTGAGCAGCTGGAGCTTGGTGAGCAACACGCCGGCGTCGGACGTCAGACCGGTGACGGCGCCGTGATCGCCGACCCACGACACCACCACGACGGCGGTCGTCATCAACGAGCCGATCACAGCGGCTCGGGTCCCGTTGCGAGCCGACAGGAACATCAGGGGGATGATCGCGACGAAGCCGGCCGGATGGGTGGTCCACCAGTGGATCGCAAACGCGACTCCCGCCGTGAAGGCCACGGTGAGCACGGTCTCCGGGAGTGAGAATCGGGCGAGGTCGCTGGCGAACATCGCCACGATCAGACCGCCTACGACCATCGCACCCAGGGCATCGCCCAACCACCACGCTGCTGCGGCGTCGACGAACGGCTGCGTCGCCGTGAGCTTGAGCGTGGTCGCTCCGATCACGGCGCTGACGAGCGGGCCGAGGATGACGCCGCCGCCGAGGAACCAGATCAGATCGGAGACTCGCGCCAGGTCGATGCGGCGCCGATGATGGGTCACGACGAGTGCGCCGACGAGCGGACCGATCGTGTTGGCGACGGCGAACCCGGCGAGGGGGAGGCCGACCTCCACCCCGTTCTGGAGGTTCACGAAGCACTCGGCGACGGCGACGGCGACCAGGATCGGCGCCCAACGGCGAGTGGGATTGCTGATCAGCGCGGCCAGCGTGATGCCCGCCGGCGGGAAGAACACCGCACCGAGCGTCAACGCATCGAGCATCTCGTAGGCGGCGAGCGCACCGACGTAGTAGCCGATGAGCACGCCACACACCACCAGCGCGTCGGTGCGCAGCGTGGCGACGTCGGAACTGCTGAGCCGGGCGGGTGACAGGCTCTCAGCCGCGTCGAGAGGCGAGGTCGAGGTGGCGATACCTCCTCATCGGTCCGGCCCTGGCCGCCTTGAACGGTTCAAACCTGTTTCCGCCCGGTCTTGATCGAACCTTGTACGAAGTCCTCCAGCGGCCTCATGCAGATGCGTGAGTGCCCTGGTACATCGGGGTGGACGACGTCAATCGACGTTGATCTCGCGACCTTGAACAGCGTCCGCGCCGGCATCGTGGAGCGCGCCGAGATCATCGTTGCGGACACCGACCGCCACGATGAACACGCCGTGTCGCCGGCAGTACGAGAAGAAGTTCCGGGCGGCCGCCGTCTGGTGGCCGCCGGCGACGATCGCCGCGCTCAACGGCGGGTCGAGCTTGACGACGTCCGGGTTCGTGAGCATCAGGAGCCGGATGATGTCTGTCCCGAACGACGACACGTGCACCGCGAGACGAACACCGGCATCGCGGACGGCGTCGAGATGAGGCCGGAGCAGCGACAAGCTGGGCACCGACTCATGGTCGGTCATCTCGACCACGAGCTCGGCCCCCTCGGCGCTCGCGAGCAAGGGAAGGCACCGCGGGTCGAGGAGGGTGTTCGGTGACACGTTGACGCTGATGAATCCGCGGACCTCTGCGGAGTTCCTCACCACTTCTTCGATGATCCGCATCTCGAGCTCGGTCTTGAGCCCGAGTGCGTCGGCGGTGTCGAACCACTCCAGCGTCGATGCCGATCCCGGGAAACGGGCCAGCGCCTCGCCGCCGACGCGGGTTCGCGACTGGATGTGGATGATCGGCTCGACGGTCACGGTCGGGCGCGTCACGCTGACGAGTCGGTACAGCTCCTCGCGGAGACGATCGATCTCGTCAGGGGTCAACGGAGTCTCGCCCTCGACGATCGGAGCGTCGTCGATCGCGGCGATGGCGCGGGCCGCATCGCTGCGCGGAGATTGAGGGTCGGTGGTGGTGTTCATGGTGGTTGCTCTTCGCCTGGGTTCCCTGGTGACACGACTGCGTTGAGACGTGCGTTGACACGATCGCGTCGCAATGACGCTGTTTTCCGTGATACTCCGGCGCCAAACCGGAAATGGTGGACCTTGCGCAACCCTTGACGGCGGACTCGCGAGTCGTGGCCGTCACCTCCACAGCGCCTCGCTGTGTGGTGGCGGCCATTGCTCGGATCCTGCTCAGCGGGTCAGCCGCACGTAGGTCGAGGTCGTGCCCGCTCGGTTCGAGACGAGTCGCTCGTTGACGATCTGGTCGACCATCAACAGGCCGCGTCCGCCAGGCGTCCCGTCGTTCGACGATGGCACCGGAGGGGCCGGTGGCGCCAGGCGCCCGTGGTGGAAGGTGGTGATCTCGAGCTGACGGCTCGAACACGTGACGACCGCCGAGAACTCGGGCGCACCGTCGTGCACGAACGCGTTGGTCGCCAACTCGGCGAGGACGAGTTGGGCATCGGCGATCTGATTGCGCAGCCAACGGGCCGACGTCATCGTCCGCTCGAGTTGCTGACGCATCGCCCGGAGTCCGGCGACGGAGCGCGCGGTGATCTCGACCGGGGCGCCGGCCGACGTCGCCGTGCCGTACGCGGTGGCGAGGCCGGTTGCACCCATCATCGAGGTCGGTTCTGCACTCAATCGCATCGCAAGCCGGTCCTTCCGTCTTCGAGAGCCTGCGATCGGTGCATCGGCGACCGATGCCGTCGACTTGAGCGGAGTTCGCAGAATTTCGCGTCAGGCGACTCGACGGTCGGTCTCGTCGAGCGCGGTCGTCGCCTGAGCGTGCTCCCACAGTTCGGCGCGGAGACGATCGGATCGAGGCGGGTCGAGGCGGTTGGCCACCACGACGCCCTCGATCATGTCGGCGAGGACGGCCGGCCACGGACGCCCGCGGATGCGCACCGACACGATCGCACCGTCGCCACGACGGCGTATCGTGCGGTCGACCCCGACGAGACGTGGCGGACACCGGAAACTCGGCCCGATCAATTGCCGCCGGCGGGCCTCGCTCGTGAGCAGGCGGGCCGCGGCGGCGAAGTCGGCGGCGGTGGGACCGGTGGGTCGGGAGGCGGACGGCATGGTTCCCATCATGAACGGAGGGTGTCGCGAGGTTTCCGCTACGGACGTCGATGCCTGTGTCGATCGGTCTCCTGGCACCTGTCGATCGGTCTCCTGGCACCATACGACACAGCCCCTCGTTAGTGTCGAGGCGATGGCCGAGATGGCGACCGGGGTCGAACTGACACCGCTGCAACACAAGACGTTGGCGCTGCTGCGGCGCGCGCCCGACCCGGTCGTGTTCGACCAGGGGTTCATCGCCGAGTTGCGCCGCGACGTCGACGAGGCGTTCGAGCACTTCCACGAGCGACTCGGCTCCACCACCCTGTTCGTCAGCAAGCACAGGGTGTCGAGCGTGCTCGGATGCGAGGCGCAGCACGTCCACCCCGACGAGTTCGCCTGGTCGCCCGCCGTCGCGGGCGGTCAGGTCGCGCACCGGGCGATCCAGCTCGGGGTGAACTGGCGCGGTGATCCGGTGCCGGCCGATCTGGTGGACGAGGCGATCGTCCGGCTGTCCGACGACGACTCGTCGCTCGGCGACTGGATCGAACGACTCGGCGAGGCCGATCGTGCGGACCTGACCGGATTCGCGGTCGACAAGGTGATCAAGTTCTCCGAGTGCTTCCCCCCGCTCGACCGGCGAGCCGCGCCCACGACCGAGTCGTCCGTGCGATGGCCGAACGAGGGCCCGATCGTGCTGTCCGGCAAGGTCGACCTCTCGATCGGCCGACCGGCCGGCGCCGAGAGCCGCAAGGTGATCATCGACCTCAAGACCGGCTGGGTCGCCCCGAAACATCGCGAGGATCTGCGGTTCTACGCGCTCGTCGAGACATTGCGTACCGGCGTGCCGCCCCGCAAGCTGGCGTCGTTCTACCTCGACGCCGGCGAACCGGTCGTCGAGGACGTCACGGAGCGAACGCTCGTGACCGCCACCCGTCGGACGCTCGACGCCGTCAACGCCGAGATCGAACTCCAGGTGGAAGGACGAGCACCGGTCAAGCGTCCCGGTGTCTCGTGCAAGTGGTGCCCCTTGTCCACCGAGTGCGACGAGGGCCAGGCGTACCTCACCGGCGACGACCGCTGAAATCCTCGCCCGCCGACATCACGCGCTGGTCGTCACGGGGTCATGAACGCGACGGCCGTGCCGAGGTCGGCTTCGCGCCTGGCGGTGGCGATGAGCCGGCCCGGCTGCACCGCCGGCTTGGGTGGCGCGACGAGGTCGGGACAGGTCGACTGGAACTGCTCGAGGTCGTCGACGATGACGACGAGCCCCCAGACCTCCGGCGTCCGCACCCGTGCCTGCTCGACCAGTTCGAGGATGCAGCCCCGCTCCCCCGCTGACGCTTCGGGCGGATCGGCGAAACGGTGGAACGCCTGGCGAACCGTCTCGGTTTCGCGCACCCGACGCCGTTCGAGACCGAGCACGTCCTCGATCGCCGCCGAGGTGCGATCGATGGAGTCCGTCATGATCACGACATGGTCGATCGACCGGGCACCGTTCGGATGGTCGCACGACGGCACGACAGGGCGCGGCACGAACGAGACCCCGTCGACCGTCACCGCCGCCGACAGCCCGGTGATCCCGAGCTCTCCGACACCCGGCCGGTCGTCGGTGAGCTCGATGGCGCCGTTGACGAACGGGACGAGTCCGTCCACGACGGAGAACCCGAGCGCCGACCACGACGCGGCCGGCGCGCCCAGTGCGATCGTCGCGAGTTCGGTCACAGGCCGAGCTGCCACGAGAAGAAGCCGAGCACGTCGGCCTGTTCGTCGGCGCGCTTGCCGACGGGCTTGCCGACGCCGTGGCCGGCGCGGCCCTCCTGGTGGAACAGGATCGGACGTTCGCCCGAGTCGGCGTGATGCGCCGTGGCGTGCTGGAGCGCGGCGGTCATCTTGCGGGCGTGCATCGGATCGACCCGTGTGTCGCCCTCGGCGGTGGTGAACAGCACGGCCGGATATCGCTCACCGTCACGCACCCGGTGGTAGGGCGAGTAGCCCCACAGCCACTCGAACTCCTCGGCCACACCGGGATCGCCGTACTCGTCGGTCCACAGTCGGGCGATGAGGAAGTCCGGGAAGCGGATCATGTCGAGGAGCGGCACGGCGCACCAGACGGCTCGGCACAGGTCGGGGCGCTGAGTGATCGCAGCACCCATGAGGAGTCCGCCGTTGGAGCCGCCCGCAATGGCCAACCGGTCGCGGGTGGTGATCCCCTCCGCCACGAGCCAGTCGGCGGCGGCGTGGAAGTCGTCGAAGACGTTCTGCTTGTTGGCGCGCTTGCCAGCAGCGTGCCATTCCTCGCCGTGCTCGAACCCGCCGCGGAGGCCGGCGATCGCGTACAAACCGCCGTCGGCGCACCAGGCGGCGATCGTCGGCGACCAGATCGGCGATTCGGTGATCGCGAACCCGCCGTAGCCGTTGAGGATCGTCGGTGTGTCCGACCCGAGTTCGACGTCGGCTCGATGGATGAGGAACAGACCGATCTCGGTGCCGTCGCGCGACGGGTAGTCGACTCGCCGGACGGTGAGTTCGGGGACGACGTCGTCGTCCCGGCTCGGATAGAGCTCGTGCGCGGTCGTCCCGTCGATCCGGTGGATCGTGGCCGGCGCGTCGAACCCGGTGACCACCGCGAGTTCGGTGCCGTGGTCGCGGTCGACCGCGAGTTGGGCGACGGTGGCGAGCCCGATGCCGCTGACGACCTCGGTGCTGCCGTCGCGTCGATGGCGTTCGATCGCGCCGACGCCGGTGCTCGACGTGGAGAGCAGGAACCCGTCGTCGGTCGGGACCAACTGATCGAGCACGACCTCACGCTCGGGGACGAGGGTCGACCACTCCCCGATGTCATCGAGCGGCACGGCGACCACACGCCCGCGCGGGGCGTCGAGCGTCGTCGTGCCGACGAGGCGGTCGCCGTCGAACGACAGGTCGGTGACGGCGTCGATCCCGACCTGGACGGCGGTCCACTGCCCCGTCGTCCGGTCGAGCAGATGGAGATCGGTTCGACTCCACCCCACCATCGCCTCGACCAGCAGGTGTCGCCCGTCCTTCGATCCCGACACGTTCGGCCAGGTCTGGGGCGTGGGATGGTCGGCCCAGACGACGGGATCGTCGCGCCACTCGGCACCGAGGATGTGATGGTGGACGGTGCGGTGGTACTCGTCGTCCTCCGGGTAGCGGGTGTAGTGGAAGCCGGCACGGTCGGGGTCCCACGCGATGCTGGCGGCACGACAGTTCGGGATGCGGTCGTCGAGATGGGAGCCGTCGGCGGTGCGCGCGACGTGGAGCACCGAGTTCTCGGTGCCGCCCTCGCTCACGCCGTAGGCGACGAGTTCGCCGTCGTCGCTGGCGTCGAACCA
The DNA here is from genome assembly GCA_002698945.1 of Acidimicrobiaceae bacterium. Classification (GTDB taxonomy): domain Bacteria; phylum Actinomycetota; class Acidimicrobiia; order Acidimicrobiales; family Ilumatobacteraceae; genus Ilumatobacter. Next base: position 3,599 of record NZZV01000226.1, on the reverse strand, counting down.
GTCGACGGCGACGGCGGCGTCGCCCGAGCCCGCGGCGGGGTCGGCGATCACCGTCACGGCACTCGACGGGTCGGCCAGTGGTCGCACCACGAGGCGCGCCTGCTGCGCACCGCGCTCGCGTTCGAGCAGGATCAGGCGGTCGCCGCGGGCCTGAACGGCCTGCACGACCGGCAACTCCATGAAGCGGACGAGGTCAGCGTGCCACCGAGCACGGGCCGGGATCGCGTCGAGGGCAGCGCGGGTGATGCGATTCTGCGCATCGACCCAGCTCTGGGTGTCGGACGAGGAGCCGTCTTCGAGCCAGCGGTACGGATCGGGGACCGACGTGCCGTGGTAGTCATCGACGACGTCGTGGCGCGGCGTCGGGATCGATGGGGTGGTCATCGCCCGCCACGGTACTCCCCCAGGGTTCCTCGTCGACCGAATTTCGCGCACCCGCCGAGCGGGGCTGGACGCGACAATGCCGCCAGCACATCGGCCGGCGGCATCGAAGGGAATCGATCGATTCGAGGTTGGCGTCGGGAGGCGTCGTCGCGCGGAGCGCGGGTCAGCGACCCATGTTGGGGCGCTTGCCGTGGTTCGCCTTGCTGCGACGCAGGCGAGCCTTGCGCTTCTTGGTCTTCTTCGACATAGGCAGGAGAGTCTACGGACAACGGCGCCCTTCCCCACCGGAATCGTCGGTTCGGCTGTGGACCGGGCAGGTGTGCCGTCAGGGCGTCGCCGCGGGTGGTCGCACGGCCAGCGCGAACGCCTCCTCGGCGACCTGCACGGCATACGTGTCGAGATCCAAGATCGCGAGCAACCCGGCGGTCTGGGTCACCATCGCCTGGAGCGCGGCGACCTTCCGATCGAGGTACTCGCCCTCGAGACGTGTGTGGACGGCGAGTTCGTCGATCGGCACGCCGGTCGGCCGCTCCTCGGTCATGTACATGTTCCACTCCTCGAACTGGGCCGCGAACTCGTCGAGGAACACATCGGTCACCGCGGCGTGGAGCAGTCGGGCGCCGCCGCCGCGGCGCTCCCATGCGGCCAGCACCCAGTGGTGGACGGCGATGTGGTCGGGATGAAAGGTCATCCCGTCTGCTCCGAACGTGAGGATCGTGTCCGGGCGGACCTCGTCGATCAGGGCCTCGACCAGTGCGATCGCCGTCTCGTCGTCGCCGGTGAGGGTCCCGTCCTCGAAGTCGAGGAAGCGGTGCTCACCGACGCCGAGGATCGCCATCGCCGCCGCAGCTTCCCACCGTCGAATCCGGCCGAGTCGATCAGGCGGCCAGGTCGCTGGATCGGAGGTGCCGTGCTCGCCGGCCGTGGCCGACACGCACACGACTCGTTGCCCGTTGTCACGCGCCGCCGCCATGAGCCCCCCGGCGAGGTAGGTCTCGTCGTCGGGATGCGCCCAGATCGACAGGATCGTCCCGAGCGATGCGGCGAGGCCTCTGAGCGCATCATCGGGAGTGGGGTCGACCGGCATCAGGTCTGCCGGCGAGGGGTCGGCGGTGTTCGCATGGGAATGGGCGAGGGTGGAGGAGTCGATGGTCATGGGATCGATCATCGACCGCCGCCCCGTCAACTCGATCCCATCCCGCTGTCACGGCATGGGGTCGGATGAGACCGTGGTGACAGCGGCGGTCGGCAACGTGCCCGGCATGACGAACACCATCAACACCATCAACACCACAACGTCCGACACGTCCACCACGTCCGACACGGCCACGTCCGCCCCGTCCGACCGGATCGACCTCGACGACGCCATGCTCGAGCGATTCCGAGCACGCGCCGGCGAGTCGGACCGCACCAACAGCTACTTCACCGCGGACCTCGACGAGCTGCGATCCGTCGGCTACCTCGCGGCCGCCGTCCCATCCGAGTTCGGCGGTGCCGGCCTGACATTGGCCGAACTCGCTCGAAGTCAGCGACGACTGGCCCGCTACGCACCGGCGACCGCGCTCGCGATGTCGATGCACTCGTACTGGGTCGGGATCGCCACCGAGCTCGAGCGCGCCGGTGACCCGGCGCTGCGTTGGATGTTCGGCGCCGCCGTCGACGGCGACGTCTTCGCGGCCGGCCACGCGGAAGCCGGCAACGACATCCCGGTCCTCATGTCCACCTGCCGCGCCGAGCGGGTGCAGGGCGGCTATCGGCTGACCGGGCACAAGCAGTTCGGCTCGAACGGGCCGGCATGGCGCTGGCTCGGCGCCCACGCGATCGACGCCGACGCTCCCGGCGGCCCCCAGATCGTGCACGCATTCGTCGATCGCCAGAGCCCGGGCGTCACGATCGTGGAGACGTGGGACACGCTCGGCATGCGGCCGACCCAGAGCCACGACACCGTGCTCGACAGCGTGTTCGTGCCCGACGAGCGCATCGGGTGCGTCGCCCCGGCCGGCGACGGCAGCGACCCGTTCCTGGTCGCCATGGCGATGTGGCCGCTCTCGTTGATCGCCGCCGTCTACCTCGGCATCGCCGACCGGGCAATCGAGTTGGCCGCGTCGAGCGTGCGCCGCAAGCAGTCGGTCGCGATCGACCGCGGTGCCTACGCCTACAACCCGTTCGTGCAGCACCAGATCGCCGAGATGTACCTCACGCTCGACGCCGCCGGCGCCACGTTCGATCGCTTCGTCGACGACTGGACCACCGGCGTCGACCACGGTGAGGCATGGGTGCCGAAGGTGTACTCGATGAAGTGGCAGGCGGTCGAAGCCGCCAAGCGGGTCGTCGACATTGCGCTCGACGCCGTGGGTGGTGGAGCGATGTTCTCCGGCCACGAACTCGAGCGGCTGTACCGCGACGTCAGGTGCGGTGGATTCCACCCCGGCAACGACGCCCTCACGCACGAACTCGTCGGCAAGTCCGTGCTGGGCATCCTCGGCGAACAACCCCGATGGTGACGACGCGGTGACGACGTCACCCGCACGACGCGCTGACGACGTCACCCGCACGTCCGTGGGTCCGCCCGCTCCCGAATCGGAGCGGTCGGGCCCACCGACGCGTCGACGACCGACGCTCCCTTCCGGTCACCCGTTCCGGTCACCCGCCCGACGCGGACCGCAGGGAACGGAGGGCGTGATCGACCGCAGCGGCACCGTCGAGGTCCTCACCGGCCGTTCGAGCCGTCCGATATCCCTCCTCGCCGAGCGTCACACGCAATCGATCGCCGAGAGCGTCGAGCGCTGCGGCGTCCGCACCGAAGATGCGGTGCCCCTCGTGTGTGCTGCGCACTGCTCCTTCGAGGATGGCAGCGTCGTGGTACCGACCGACGCGCTCGAGCAGTGCGGCGACGGCGCGCAAGGTGGTCCACTGCGTCGACCACATGCCCGATCGCCGCCAGTGCTCGATCAGTCGACGGGAGTCGTGCATGGCCTGCTCGGGGTCGCCGATCCGCGATTCGATCGACACCAGCGACGACCCGGCGATGCCGCGAATGAACGAGGCGTTGGTCGCCTCAGCGAGTTCGACCGCTCGCCCGAGCCGCTCCCGCGCTCGGTCGGCGTCGACGTCGAGGTCTGCCTCGCCTGTGCAGTACCAGGCGTAGGCAGCGTGGGGGGTCGAGAGCGCACCGACCTCGGCGAGCACGTCGTCGGCGAGGGTGGCCGCTCGCG
>NZZV01000225.1 GCA_002698945.1 Acidimicrobiaceae bacterium | reverse complement strand
GCCGCGACCCAGGCGTCGATCGGTGTCGGACTCGGGTTGATCGCCGCTCCGCTCCTCAGCCTGATCGACCCGTCGTTCATCCCCGGCGCGCTCACGCTGTCGATCCCGCCGCTCGTGATCGGGATGGCGTGGCGTGAGCGGCAGCACATCGACCGCACGATCTACCGGGCGGTGCCGGCACGACTCGTCGGCTCGGTCGCCGGTGCCGCGCTCGTCGCGACCCAGGGGGACGAGGCGGTGACGATCGTGGTCGGACTGTCGGTGCTCCTCGCCGTGGTGGCGTCGTTCACCGGACTGCACGTCCGCCCGACCCTGCGCAACCAGCTGATCGCCGGGACCGGATCCGGGTTCGCCGGCACGGTCGCCGGCGTGGGCGGACCACCGATGGCGATCACCTACCAGCACGCCGACCCGCGAGTCTTGCGGGCCACGTTGGCGGTGTTCAACACGATCGGTCTGATCTGCTTCACCCTGCCGTCGTTGGTCATCGCCGGGGTCACCGGCTGGCGCGAGGTGCAGCTCGCCTGTTTCCTCGTCCCGAGCGTCGTCGCGGGCTTCGTCGTCGGCAAGTACACGATCGCCCAGCTGCCGCCCGAACGTGTGCGCCCCTTCGTCCTCACCGTCTGCGCCGCCAGCGCCCTCGTCGTCCTCGCCAAGAGCGTGGCGTAGGCACGAATGGTGTCGGATCCCTTGCGTGCACGGAGCATCATGCCGAGCCGCATGACGGGGGCACGCAAGGGATCCGACACCATTCGTGCAGATGCGGGGGGCTCGGCCGTCGACGCGTAGGGTTTGCGACATGGCTGATGACGACTTCGGGTTCACCGAACTGCTGCCGCTGGGGCCGGACGAGACGCCGTACCGGTTGATCTCGACCGAGGGCGTGTCGACCGTCGACACCGACCTCGGCACGTTCCTGAGGGTCGAGCCGGAAGCGATCCGGCGCCTCACCACCGAGGCCATGCGCGACATCGCCCACTACCTCCGTCCCGGTCACCTCCAGCAGCTGCGCAACATCCTCGACGACCCCGAGGCGAGCGACAACGACCGCTTCGTCGCTACCGATCTACTCAAGAACGCAGCGGTGTCGGCCGGCGGTGTGCTCCCGATGTGCCAGGACACCGGCACGGCGATCGTCAAGGGCAAGAAGGGTCAGCAGGTCTTCACCGGTGGCGGCGACGAACGCGCCATCGCCCGGGGCATCCAGGACACCTATGAGACGAGCAACCTGCGCTACAGCCAGATGGCGCCGCTCACCATGTACGACGAGAAGAACACCGGCACCAACCTGCCGGCCGAGATCAAGATCTCGGCGGTCGACGGTCCCGGCAACGACCTGGCGTACAAGTTCTTGTTCATGGCCAAAGGCGGCGGATCGGCCAACAAGAGCTACCTGTTCCAGGAGACGAAGGCCCTGCTCAACGAGGCCACGCTCCTCCCCTGGATCTTCGACAAGATCCAGACGCTCGGTACCGCTGCCTGCCCGCCGTACCACCTCGGGATCGTGATCGGCGGCACGTCGGCCGAGTTCGCGGTCGAGACCGCGAAGCTGGCGTCGGCCCGGTACCTCGACTCGCTCCCGACGGAGGGCTCCGAGCTCGGGCACGGCTTCCGCGACCTCGACCTCGAACAGAAGGTGCTCGAGCTCGCCCAGACGACCGGTATCGGCGCCCAGTTCGGAGGCAAGTACTTCTGTCACGACGTGCGCATCGTCCGGCTGCCGCGCCACGGCGCCAGCTGCCCGGTCGGCATCGCAGTGTCGTGCTCCGCCGACCGTCAGGCGCTCGGCAAGATCACACCCGAGGGCGTCTTCCTCGAGCAGCTCGAAACCGACCCGGCCCGCTTCCTGCCCGACGTCACCCACGACGACCTCGAGGGCAGCGACGTCGTCCACATCGACCTCAACCGTCCGATGAGCGAGATCCGTGCCGAGTTGTCGAAGTATCCCGTCAAGACCCGCGTCATGCTCACCGGCCCGATGGTGGTCGCCCGCGACATCGCCCACGCCAAGATCAAGGAACGGCTCGACGCCGGCGAGCCGATGCCGCAGTATCTGCAGGATCACTGCGTCTACTACGCTGGCCCGGCCAAGACCCCGGAGGGCTACGCGTCGGGTTCGTTCGGGCCGACGACGGCGGGCCGGATGGACGCCTACGTCGAGCAGTTCCAGGCCGCCGGCGGCTCGATGATCATGCTGGCCAAGGGCAACCGCAGCCAGCAGGTCACCGACGCGTGCAACACCCACGGCGGTTTCTACCTCGGTTCGATCGGTGGTCCCGCGGCTCGACTCGCGCTCGACAACATCAAGCGGGTCGAGGTGCTGGAGTACCCCGAGCTCGGCATGGAGGCGGTCTGGAAGATCGAGGTCGAGGACTTCCCCGCGTTCATCGTCGTCGACGACAAGGGCAACGACTTCTTCCAACAGGTCAAGGTCGAGGCCGCCCAGCGTGCCACGAAGGTCCGTCTGGGCTGACCTGCGAGCACCCGGGCGAATCCGGGTGCTCGGTATACTCGCCCGAGTTTGGCGCGTCCGCCCGGCTCGCCAGGTTCCATCGTGCTGATCTTCGTCCTCACCCTCCACGCAGTCGTCGGCATCGCGCTGATCGTCACCGGTGATCGCCTCGGCCGGTGGGCGTTCGCCGTCGCAGGCGTCGTACCGGCGATCACGCTCGTCGTGCTCGGTACGCAGTTCGCGGCGGCGATCGACGGTGACCCGGTCACGGAAGAGTTCGGGTGGATCCCGCAACTCGACCTCACGATCGCGCTCCGAATGGACGCGCTCAGCGTCGTCATGGTGTCGCTCGTGTCCGGGATCGGCCTGCTGGTCTGCACGTACGCCGTCGGCTACTTCAGTCACCCGAAGCCCGGCACCGCCCGCCTCGCCGGCCTGCTGACGCTGTTCGCCGGCGCGATGCTCGGCATCGTCCTGTCCGACCATCTGATGGCGTTGTTCGTGTTCTGGGAGCTGACGTCGATCACGTCGTACCTGCTCATCGGCAACGACGACGAGAACGCGAAAGCACGCGACAGTGCGTTGATGGCGGTCCTGATCACCGGCGCCGGCGGTCTGGCACTGCTCGCCGGGCTCATCCTGCTCGGTCAGTCGGCGGGCACCTACCTGATCAGCGAACTCGTCGACGTCTCGGTCGGCGGCAGCACGATCACCGCCGCCGTCATCTTGATCCTGATCGGGGCGATGACGAAGTCGGCCCAGGTCCCGTTCGCCGGCTGGCTCCCGGGGGCCATGGTCGCGCCCACGCCGATCAGTGCCTACCTCCACGCCGCGACGATGGTGAAGGCCGGCGTGTACCTCGTCGCCCGGCTGTCACCGGTGCTGGCCGACACGGGCGAGTGGCGCAACATCATCCTCGTCCTGTCGTCGATCACGATGATCGTCGGCGGCTGGCGGGCACTGCGGCAGCACGACCTCAAGCTGCTCCTCGCCTACGGCACGGTCAGCCAACTCGGCTTCATGATGCTGCTGTTCGGCATGGGTGAGTACGAGCTCGCCCAGGCCGGGATCACGGTCCTGATCGCCCACGGCGCGTTCAAGGCGGCGCTGTTCATGGTCGTCGGCATCGTCGACCACCAGGCCGGCACGCGCGACATCCGCTCGCTGCACGGTTTCGGTCGCTCCTGGTGGCCGGTCCTGGCGGTCGCCACGATCTCCGCCGCGTCGATGGCGGGTCTCCCACCGCTGCTCGGCTTCATCGCCAAGGAGAAGGGCATCGACGGTGCGCTGCACGGCGAGTTCGCCGGCGCGACGGCACTCGTCGTGGTGCTCGTGGTGGGCTCGATCCTCACCTTCGCGTACTCCGCTCGCTTCGTGCTGGGGGTGTTCGGCCGCTTCGGCGACGACGATCGAGAGGTCGTCACCGCGTCGGCTGCCGCCCCGTCGTGGTCGTTCTCCGGACCGTCGATCCTGCTCGCCGGGTTCACGGTCGCCGCCGGCCTCGCCCCGGTTGTCATCGACGAGCTCGTCGCCGCGGCGACGGTCGCCATCGACGCCGCCGCCAGCCCCAAACATCTCGCCCTGTGGCACGGCGTCAACACGGCGCTGATGCTGTCGGTGCTGATCATCGCCTCGGGCATCGTCCTGACGGTCGCCCGTCGCCCGGTTGCCGTCGCACAGCGCCGGTTCCACGATGCGGTCGCATGGTTCCCCACCGCCGACGGTAGCTTCTGGTTCCTGCTGAACGGGCTCATCCGCCTTGCCAAGCGCACCACCCGCATCGTCCAGAACGGTTCGCTTCCGACGTATCTGATGGTCATCCTCACGGTGTCGATGACCGCGATCGTCATCCCGGCGGTGGCGGCACTCGACGAGTGGCCGGACGTCGTCGACACCCCGCTCCACATTCCGCTCGCCGGCATCGTGCTGGCGGCAGCCATCGGCGCCACGATCGTCCATCGCCGCATCGCGGCCGCACTCATGCTCGGCGCCGTCGGCTTCGGCATGTCCGGCTTCTACGTCGTCCAGGGAGCGCCCGACCTCGCCCTCACCCAGTTCGCGATCGAGGTCCTCTCGACCGTGATGTTCGTGCTGGTGCTGCGATTCCTGCCCTCACGATTCGACGACCGGCGAACCGCGATCGCGACACCCATCCGCGTCGCCGTGGCGGCCCTCGTCGGCGCTACGGCGTTCGTGGCCGCACTCGTCACCGCCGGTGCACGACCCGACGTCACCCAGGCCGACATCGCCGACGACATGGTGCGCGAGTCGGTGTCGTCGGGTGACGGCTCGAACGTCGTGAACGTCATCCTGGTCGACTTCCGCGGTGCCGACACGCTCGGCGAGATCACCGTCCTCGTCATCGCTGCACTCGGCGTGGTGGCACTGGGTCGGGTCGCTCGTCGCGGACCGTCCGAACCGGCGCCCAGCCTGATGGAGATCCCGGCGTTCGCTCGCCTGCCCGTCGTCGACGTGTCGGCACGCATCTTGTTCTCGAGCATCATGGTGCTCTCGCTCTACTTCTTGTTCGCCGGCCACAACCAGCCGGGCGGTGGTTTCGTCGGTGGTCTCACCGCCGGTGTGGCCATCAGCCTCCGCTACGTCGCCGGTGGCGTCTCGTCGGTGCGCCGCTCGGTCCGACCGAAGCCGTGGAACGTGCTCGGCACCGGCCTGGCGGTGTCGGTCACGACGGCCCTCGTACCGCTGATCCTCGGCGAGTCGTTCCTCGAACACGCCAAGTGGGAGGACACACTGCCGCTGCTCGGCAAGGTCAAGGTGACGTCGGCGCTCCCGTTCGACATCGGCGTGTACCTGGTGGTCGTCGGACTCGTGTTGATGGCGTACGAGGCGTTCGGCGAGGACGCCGTCCCGACCGAGGATCCGGAGTTGCTGGAGAGGACGGCGCCATGACCGTGCTCGTCGCATTCGTCGCAGCGATGCTGTTCGCCTGCGGCTCGTTCCTGCTGATGCAGCGCCGACTGTCGCGCATCATCATCGGCATCGGACTGCTCGGCCACGGCGCCAATTTGCTGTTGCTCGTGTCGGGTGGCGGAATCGGTCCGGCTCCGATCGTTCCCGAAGGTGCCGATCCCAACGATTACGCCGATCCGCTCCCCCAGGCGCTCGCCCTCACCGCGATCGTCATCACGTTCGGCGTGACGATCTTCCTGTTGGCGCTCGGCTTCCGCAGCTGGCAGCTCACCCGGGACGACCGTGTCGAAGACGACATCGAAGATCGGATCGTGGCCCGGCTCGACGCCGACCAGCGCGAGTCGAACGACGACGACGAGGACGACGTCGACGGTGTCGAGGGCGCCGACGAGGAGCACACGGTATGAGCACGCTCGTCCCCTTGACGATCGCGATCCCGCTGCTCGCGGCCGCGGTGTCGATCGTCGTCGGTCGCTGGCGATGGATGCAACGCGTCATCGCGGTGACCGCACTCACCGCCGTGTTCGGCATCAGCGTCGCGCTCCTCATCGGCGCCGACGACCAGGGATACGTCATCCATCGCGACGGCGGATGGCCGGCGCCGTTCGGCATCACCTTGGTCGTCGATCGCCTCGCCGGCCTCATGATCGCCGTCTCGTCACTCGTCCTCTTGGCCGTCCACGTCTACGCCATCGGTCAGGCCGGTGAGGAGCGACGCCGGGTGGCGTTCCACCCCGTCTACCTGGTCCTCGCGGCGGGCGTCATGGGCAGCTTCGTCACCGCCGACCTGTTCAACCTGTTCGTGGCGTTCGAGATGATGCTCGCCGCGAGCTATGTGCTCATCACCCTCGGAGGCCGCCCCGACCAGGTCCGCTCCGGCATGAGCTACGTCGTGATCAGCCTCGTCGCCTCGGCACTGTTCATCACCACGCTCGCGTGGGTGTACACCGCCACGGGCACCGTCAACATGGCCGACCTGTCGATCCGCATCGCCGAACTCGACCCGGCGGTCCGGGCGATGCTGGCGCTGGCGATGCTGGCGGTGTTCGGCATCAAGGCGGGCCTGTTCCCGCTCTTCTTCTGGCTCCCCGACAGCTATCCGACCGCGCCCGGCCCGGTCGTGGCGGTCTTCGCCGGGCTCCTGACCAAGGTCGGTGTCTACGCGATCATCCGCACCCAGACGCTGCTGTTCGATCGTCCCGACTACATGGGTGCCGTGCTCCTGGTGATCGCGACGTTGACGATGGTGATCGGTGTGTTCGGCGCCATCGCCCAGGACGACATGAAGCGGATCCTGGCGTTCCACATCATCAGCCAGATCGGCTACATGATCTTCGGACTCGGGCTGTTCACCGTCGCCGGCGTGGCCGGTGCGGTGTTCTACATCGTCCACCACATCATCGTGAAGACCGCGCTGTTCCTCGTCGCCGGCCTGGTGGCCCGTCGTGCCGGCTCGTCGCGTCTGTCCGAGGTCGGCGGACTCGTCCGGTCGGCTCCGGTCATCGCCGTACTGTTCGCCGTCCCGGCCCTCAGCCTCGCCGGTCTGCCACCCTTCTCCGGCTTCTTGGCCAAGTTCGCCCTGGCCGACGCCGGCCTCGACGCCGGAGAGTGGCTCGTCGTCGGCGCCAGCCTGTTCGTCGGCATGCTCACGTTGTTCTCGATGACGAAGATCTGGGCCGGTGTGTTCTGGAGTTCGCCGGAGGAAGAACCGGTCGGCCTGGCCCCCGAGTCCGAGCGGGCGGCGAATCGCCTCGGGGCACCGATCGGGATGATCGCCCCCACCGCGGTGCTGGCGGTGTCGTCGATCGGCGTCAGTATCTTCGCCGGAGCGCTCTACGACGTGTCCGAGCGGGCCAGCATCGAACTGCTCGAACCGATCGGGTACGTGACCGCCGTGCTCGGCGAGCAGGAGGTCGACGACGAGGTGAAGTTCGAGGTCGACCTCGAACCCGTGCAGGCGGAGGACGCGCCATGAACCGCCTCGCCGGCATGCGAGCGTCGGCGGCGATCCTCTGGCTGATCGTCCTGTGGGTGCTGCTCTGGGGCGACCTGTCGTTCGCGAACGTCCTCAGCGGCTTCGTCGTCGCGCTGTTCGTGCTCGCGGTGGCCCGCGTGCCACGCCTGCTCCGACGCGACGACGTCCAGGCGCCCCGCGTCCGGCCGCTGTCGCTGCTGTACTTCATCGGCTACGTCTTCGTCGAACTCGTGATTTCGAACCTGATCCTCGCCTGGGAGATCATCACGCCGGGATCGCGCATCAACAACGGCGTCGTCGCCGTGCCGCTACGTACCTCGCAACCGATCACGATGATGGTCGTCGCCAACGTGATCACGCTGACGCCCGGGACGATGACCATCGAGGCGAAGGGCGACCCGGCCGTGCTGTACGTCAACGTGCTGTTCCTGCACGACGTCGAGAGCGTGCGACGCGACCTGCTCCACCTCGAAGAGCTGGCGGTGCGGGCATTCGGGTCGCGGGAGGCACGTCAGCAGTTCGCCACCCACCTCGAGCGCACCGGCCCGGCGCCGGTCACCTCGGCCGAGGACGGGAGCCGCCCATGACCTCCGCCGCCCTGATCATCTTGTCGATCGCCGCGTTCTGCTTCCTCTACCGACTGTTCAGAGGACCGACGGTGCCCGACCGCATGATCGCCCTCGACGCCCTCCTCGTGACGATCATGAGCGGCATCCTCGTGGGGGCCGCCCACTCCGGATCGCCGATCGGCCTCGACACCCTGCTCGTCGTGGCCCTGCTCAGCTTCGTCGCGACCGGGGCGATCGCCAGGTTCATCGAGCAGCGAGGTGATCGCTGATGGACCAGGTCTGGGACGTCGTCGGCGGCGTCAGCATGATCATCGGTGCCCTGCTCGTCCTGCTCGCCGGCATCGGCGCCGTGCGGTTCAACGACACGTATGCACGTATGCACGCCGCCGCCAAGGCGCCCGCGCTCGGCATCTTGATGATGGGCGTCGGCGTGGCGATGACGCTGCGCACCACGCCGGCCGTGATCGAGGCGCTGTTGATCGTCGCGCTCCAGCTGATCGCCGGCACGGTCGGCACCCACATCATGGGACGGTCGGTGTACTACTGCATCCGTCCGCCACTGACGGCCGTGGACGAGCTGGACCGCGACCTCGAAACCGAGGCCACAGCGGACGCCGAGTCCGACGCGGGATCCGACGCCGGCTGACACGAGCTCCGCTCGTTGCGCGCCGACCCGCAGGGGCTGACGCGAGGCGGCGTGACCGTCGCCGCCGACGCGGTTTACCATGGCGCCATGCGTGACTTCGATGACGTCGACGCCTATCTGGCCGCCAGCGAGCAATGGCCCGCCGAGGTCGCAGCGCTGCGCGAGGTACTCCTCGGATGCGACCTCGACGAGTCGATCAAGTGGGGTAAGCCGTGCTACTCCCTGGACGGCTCGAACATCGCACTGATGCAGGAGATGAAGAATTTCCTGGCGCTGATGTTCTTCAAGGGTTCGCTGCTCGACGACCCCGAGGGCGTCCTCCACGACCAGGGACCGAACTCCCGGGCGGCGAAACGGATGCAGTTCACCTCCGTCGACGACGTACGGCGCCTGGCCGAGGTCGTGCCCGTCTACGTCGAGCAGGCGATCGACGTCGAACGCCAGGGGCTGGAGGTCGAGCCGGCCCCCGAACCAGAGATGGTGGAGGAGCTACAACGTCGCCTCGACGCCGACCCCGATCTCGCCGAGGCGTTCGCTGCGCTGACCCCGGGACGACGTCGCGAGTACCACTTGTACTTCTCGAGCGCGAAACAGGCCTCGACGAGGGAATCTCGGGTCGAGAAATACGTCCCCAAGATCCTCGCCGGCAAAGGATTTCGCGACCGATGACATCAACCGGTGCGTCGGTTCGGCTCCCGGGGCGGTAACGTTCGTCGCGCCGAACGGCCACGACGGTCGCTCGGGCAGTAGAAAGCAGTAAGTACATGGCCACTGGCACCGTGAAGTTCTTCAATGATCAGAAGGGCTTCGGATTCATCAGCCGCGAAGGCGATCAGGACATCTTCGTCCACTTCTCGAACATCGAAGGCTCGGGTCGCAAGACCCTCCTCGAAGGCCAACAGGTCGAGTTCGAGGTCGGCGAGGGGCGCAAGGGCCCCGAAGCCGTCGGCGTCAAAGTCATCTGACGCACACCCGCCCGGCGTCAGTGTCGAGCGGGTTTCCAATAGCCGCGAACCGTTCCCCTCGAACGCTCGACTCCGAGCGACTTGAAGAGGTGGTTGCGGATTCGCTGAACCGATGAGGCCTCCCCGGCCGCCCACACGTGGGTGTCGCCGGGGAGCTCGTCGAGTTCGCCCATCCGGTCGGCCAGCCGGCCACCTGGTGTCGCGCCGCTCGGCGTCTCGTACCACGTGACCGAGTCGATGAGGCGCGCACCGAGATCGAGTCGGGCATCCGCCCGAATCACCTCGGCGTGAATGTCGAGCACGAGGTCGGCCGGCGCCATGTCGATGAGTTGTCCGACCGCGGGCAGTGCCGTCTCGTCCCCGAACACGAGCAATCTGCTCGCGTCCGCGGGGAACTCGTAGCCGACGCCCGGCCCGGAGAGCGCTGCGGCGCTCCCCCGCGCCGCCGTCTCCGCCCAGTTCGACACGGCGCCGCCTTCGTGGCGCACGATCTCCAGGTCGAGCCGTCCGGACGCTGCGTCGTGGCGCAGCGGTGTGAACGTCCGCAGCGCCGGGCGACTCCCGTCGGCGAGGAGGAACTCGTTCCCGTTCCACTCCGGGAGCTCGAGTTCGTCGCCGGGCCACGGCACGACGAACCGGACGCTCATCGCCGGCTGGTCGATCTCGATGCGACGCAACACGTCGCCCTCCAGCGTCACCCGCAACATGCGCGAGGTCAGCTCGACGTGTTCGGCGACCCTCACCTCCTCGAACGCCGGCGGCGGCTTGCGCACCGCGAGCAGTCGAGCCTTCAGGTCGTCGTCATCGGCCATCGGCCCAGTCTGCTGTCGGATGAGGTCAGACCCCAACCGACACAGTCTGCTGTCGGATGAGGTCAGACCCCAACCGACACACCTGCTGGCACCCTCACGCGCGTGAGGGTCGGTTGGGGTCTGACCTCATCCGACCTCGCAGTGGGAGCGTCAGGCGAGGGAGACGAGTTCGAGCCACTCGTCGTTGAAGTAGTCGACGTCGCCGTCGGGCATGAGCAGCACCTTGGTCGGCGCCAGCTCGGTGACGAACTCGGTGTCGTGACTCACGAAGATGATGGCGCCGGGCCACCCCTTGAGTGCGTCCGCAACCGCGGCGCGCGAGGGCGGGTCGAGGTTGTTGGTCGGTTCGTCGAGCAACAGCAGGTTGTTACGACCGACCATCAGCATCGCCAATGCCAACTTCGTCTTCTCGCCACCGGAGAGCGTGCCGGCGTCCTGGAACACCTTCTCGCCCGACAGGCCGAACATCCCGAGTAGGCCTCGCAGCTCGGTCTCGGTCAGGTTGACACCGGGCGGCACCTCGCTGCGGATGTTGTCGAGCAGGGAGCGGTGCACATCGAGGTTGTCGTGCTCCTGTGCGTAGTAGCCGGGCTGCACCTGGTAGCCGAACTCGAAGTGGCCGAGATCGGCCTCGGTCTCGCCGGCGAGGATGCGCAGCAGGCTCGTCTTGCCGGCTCCGTTGAGTCCGAGCACGAGCAGCCGCTCGCCGCGCCCGAGATCGAACGCGACGTCTTCGAACACCGGCGGCCCGCCGTACCCCTTGCACAGTTCACTCGCCTCGATGACCGTCTCGCCGCACGGCGGCGGGTCGGGGAACCGAACCGTGATCTGCTTGGCGTGTTTGGGTGCGTCGACCTTGTCGGCTTCGAGCCGGGCGATGCGCTTCTCGATCGAGTGGGCCTGCGCCGCCTTGGTCGCCTTGGCGCCGAAGCGGTCGACGAACTTCTGCATGCGGGCGATCTCTCGCTCCTGCTCGGCCGCCTGCTTGGTCAGGCGACGCTCGTCCTCGGCGCGGGCGGTGAGGTACTGGGAGTAGGTGCCCTTGTACTCGACGATGTGTCCCGTCGCCGTTTCGGTCGGCCGGTCGAGGTGGAGCACCCGGGTGATCGCCTCGTCGAGCAGATCGAGGTCGTGGCTGATCACGAGCAGCGCGCCGCGGTACTGACGGAGGAACCCCATCAGCCAGGACTTGGCGTCGACGTCGAGGTGGTTGGTCGGCTCGTCGAGGCAGAGGACGTCGGAGCCGGCGAAGAGGATGCGCGCCAGCTCGACGCGCCGCCGTTCGCCGCCCGACAGCACACCGATCGGGAGTTCGATGCGGTCCTGGCCGATCCCGAGCCCGGCGGCGAGGGACCGGGCCTCGCTGTCGGCGGAGTAGCCGCCCTCGAGCCGGAACCGCTCCTCGGCGCGGCTGTACCTCGCCACGTTGTCGTCGCTCGGCGACTCCTCCATCGCGACGCGCAGCTTCTCGATCCGTTCGAGTTCGGCGTCGACGCCGCGGCCGGACAGCACGTGCTGGACGGCGCTGCGGTGCTCCTGCGACCCGTCGATCTTCGGATCCTGCGGCAGGTACCCGAATCCGCCCTTGCGGACCACCTTGCCCGCCGACGGCTCCGCCGCACCGCCGAGCACCTTGAACATGGAGGTCTTGCCGGCGCCGTTGCGGCCGACGATGCCCACCTTGTCGCGCGGCATCACGGTGAACGAGGCCTGGTCGACGACGAGTCGACCTCCGACCTCCACCGAGAGTGCCTGTGCCTGGAGCATTCGGACAGGCTACGAGCCAGCGGGGCCAGCCGATGGGTGGTTTCGGCGGCCCGGTGTCACACGATGATCGCGGAGTCGTCGGTGAAGGTCGGCTCGAAGCACAGTCCACCACCGCCGCTCGGCGACTCGCCGAGGGCGCCGGCGGTCAACAAGGTGATGCGTTCCATGCCGGCCACGGTGGGGAGCCCGTCGGCGTCGACCAGCTCGAGTTCCTGTTCCTCGACCACGGAGCGACCCCAGTCGACGAGCACCACGTTCGATCGGTCGGTGGCGCGTCGACGGATCACCTCGTTGAGCTCGGCGCTCGTTTCGTCGACCTCGCTGCGCGTGTAGAGCAGAACCGGCACCGACCCGATGGTGTCGAGGACCTCGTCGAGGGCGGTGCCGAACTCGTCCGGCGTGGTGTCGAGGTGATGGCCGAACATCAGACCGATGACCTGCCAGTCGTCGGCCACGTCGATCACGAGCTCGTCCACCACCTCGTCGGCGAAGCTGATGTAGCGGCCGAGTTCGGCCTCGATGCCGACCTGCCAGCCCAGACCGGTGAGCACCTCGCATGCGATGCCGTCGGCCCGTGGTGTGAGCGTCAGCATGGCCGAGTCGCCGACCAGCAGGAGTCGGTCGCCGTCGGCGACGTCGCCCACCGGTGCGGTGATCGGCTCGGGCTCGGGCTGCGTCGTCGGCGGAGCGACGGTCTCGGGCACGATCGTCGACGAGATCGGCGTCGGCTCGGCGGGTACCCCGCCGAGTGCGACCGTGGGTGGCACGTCGGGCAGGGTCGAGTTCGCGGACTCATCGCTGCCGCAGGCGGCGGCGATCAGCGAGCCGACGACGGCGACAAGGCCCAGTGTTCCGATCCGCGCCCGCTTCATGTGCGTCCATTCAAGCCGACGGGCCGGCCTGCGCCACGCCCCGGCGCCTTGCGACGTGGCAGATCAGCGATTCCGCAGCGAATCGCGGATGTCGGTGAGGAGTTCGACCTCGGTCGGACCGGCCTCCTCCTCGGGCGCCTCGGCCTTCCACTTGTTGTACGCCTTGACGAGCAAGAACAGGACGAATGCGACGATCAGGAAGTCGACGGCTGCCTGCAGGACGAGACCGATCGAGAAGTCGGCGTCGTTGATCTCGAAAGTGCCGACCTGAGACAGGTCGCTCTCGCCGAAGATCGCCGCGATGATCGGCGTGATGAGGCCGGCGATGATCGCATCGACGATGGCCTTGAAGTACAGGGCGATCACCAGGCCGACGGCGATCGTGACGACGTCACCCTTGTTGATGAAGTCCTTGAACTCCTTGAGCATGTTCTGCATTGCTGGATCACTCGCTTTCAGCGTCGTACCGGTCCCCCAGTGGGAGAGTCTTGCAGAACGAGCGACACAGCCGGGCGATCGCCGAGTCGACGGTCTACGGTGTGCGACGCATGCACGCCGACGAGCACACGACGACCGACTGATGGGCCCGAAGTACGACCTGGTCATCATCGGGATGGGTTCGGGCGGCACGCTCGCCGCCGAGTTCGCCGCCGGCGAGGTCGGACTCAAGGTCGCCGCCGTCGAACGCGGTCCGATCGGGGGCGACTGTCTCTGGACCGGCTGCGTGCCGTCGAAGACCCTGCTCGCGAGCGCTCGCGCCGCCCACATCGTGCGCACGGCGGACCGCTTCGGGATACGGGGCGGCGAACCCGACGTCGACCTCGCAGCGGTGTGGCAGCGCATCAAGGACGTCCAGGCGCAGATCGCAGCGACCGACGATCATCCGGAGCGGTTCCGTGAGATGGGCGTCGACGTGATCGAGGGCACTGCCCGCATCACCGGCTACCGGCAAGTGACGGTCGACACCGACGGCGGCGCGGTCGAACTCGACACTCGCTACGTGCTCGTCTGTACCGGGAGCCGACCGTCGATGCCGGCGATCGAGGGGCTCCACTCCGTCGACGTGCTCACGAGCGAGAACCTGTTCACGCTCGACCGTCCCCCGGCGTCGCTCGTCGTGATCGGCGGCGGCCCGATCGCCACCGAACTCGCCCAGGCGATGGTGCGGCTCGGCGTCCCGACGACGGTCATCGAGCAGGCCCACCGGCTGGTCCCCCGCGACGAGCCCGAGCTGGCCGACCGGCTCGGGCAGGTCCTGCGCGAAGAAGGTGTCGACCTTCGACTCGCCACCACGGCCACGGCCGTCCGGCGCGGCGGTGACGGCGTGGTCGTGGAGACCGACGAGGGTGAGTTCACCGCCGCCGGTCTGCTCGTGGCGACCGGTCGCACCGCCAACGTCACGGAACTCGGCCTCGACAAGTTCGGCGTGCCGGTGTCGGCGGCGGGGGTCGAAGTCGACGAACGCAACCGCACCCTGGTCCCGAACATCTATGTCGTGGGTGACGCCGCTGCCGATCGGCCGAGGTTCACCCACGCCGCCGCGCACGACGCCGTGTTGGCCGTTCGCGACATGTTCTTCCCCGGTCGGGGTGCGCCGGCACACCTCGTCCCCTGGTGCACCTTCACCGATCCCGAGCTGGCCCACGTCGGCCTCACCGCGGCAGAGGCCCGCGAGCGGCACGGAGAACGCAACGTCAAGGTGTTCCGACACGAGCTCGCCGAGAACGACCGGGCCCGGGCCGACGGCACGACCGACGGTTCGATCATCGTCGTGACGGCGAACGATCGCATCGTCGGTGCGCATGCGCTCGCTCCGTCCGCCGGTGAGCTGATCCACGAACTCGCGCTGGCGATCCGGTTCGGGATCGGGATCGACGAGTTGTCGGGCCTGGTGCACATCTATCCGACGATCGCCACCGGCATCGGCCGCATCGGCGCCGACCGCTCGTTCGACACCGGCCGCAAGTTCCGCGCCGTCGCCCGCCTCAGCCGCATCTTCGGCTGATCCCTGGGCGACGTGGGAGCAATCCCCGTGGTCGACGAGCTCCGAGCATGTCGATCGGTCAGGATCGAGGTTCGGTCACGAAGAGCACATCGTGAGCGTGCGACTCGCTGATGACACCATCAGCGACGAGCATCGTCAGCACCTCGACGGCCGTTTCGAACAGAGGCGCATCCAGGAACTCCCGCTGACACGCATCGTCCGCGGCGAGCAGCGCAGGGTTGCCCGCTTCGTCGCTCGTCTCCAGTTCGAACGGCGCGCGCACGGCGAATCCCTGCCCTGCCATGCACCCCACGTAACCTGACATCGCATCATCGACCCGGTCGCTGTCCATTGCCTCTGCGATCATGCCCCCGTACGTTGCCTGCGCCGCAGGGTCGAGCATCAGTGCGCTTGGCGCCTGTTGGAGTGCCTCTGCCAGGCAACCGCCAGACGAGCCGTCTTCACCGCCGCCGCCCTCGAGATCGTCCACGAACGACGTCTGCGACGATTCGTCCAGGGCGAACGTGAATGTGGTCGTCAGTTCTGTGAGCACCGAACGATCGGTGTCGACAGCGAAGGACTCGCCTGCGGCTCGCGCCGCACGGTCGGATACCGAGATGACCGGTGGCCGCATTGCCGATCGGAAGTCGACGCCCAGCCCGCCGAGCGCAGACATTCGTCGAGCACACCCGCCGCCGTGTACTCGAGTTCGGCGGTCGAACCCGCACCCATGAGGAGCTGGTTCAGATTGAAGAGCCGACGAGTTGATGGTTCGCCGAGCGAGAAGTCGGGTCCCGCTGCCCCGGCAGCCGAGACGTCGCGCTCCGCGTCAGGCTGATCGTCCTGCACCACCGGCACCACAGCGCCGTGCGCACGCTCGACCGACTCGGTGTCTGCCCCACAGGCGGGCACGACGAGTACGGCAACTACGGCCAGCCCGACCACGCGTCCGGTATGCACACGCCGATGAGCCGGATGGGCCACGACCGCGTCAGAACTTCTCCGTCGTCTCATGATCGCTGTAGTACACGTTGCTTTGATTCGGCTGGCCATGGATCCCACCTTCTCCCCATGTCAGGCATGATGTGTTGTAGTCCTCGAGACAATCCGTGAACAGCCCCACCGTCCACGTCGCGCGGTCATAGCCTGAGAGGCTGCACGCTGGCGCCGCCGTGTCGTTGCCTGCGATGACACCGCTCGTCGCAGAACCGATGCCGGCGTAGTTGGCTCCGCGGTGCACTTGCACTCCGTAGAAGTGACCCCCGATCGCGAATATGCCCCTTCGGCAAACCCGAGTCCATACGATGTCGCACGGATCCGAGAACCGCAACTGGACCCGTCCCATCACCGTGCCGTACGCGCCGTACCTGAGGTATTCCTGCTCGACGGTCTGGCCGGAAGAACACCCTGAGGGATCCATCCCGTCTCTCCAGTGAGCTGCCTCGACGGGGCCACTGGGAATCAGCCATGCCGTCAGAAACAGCGTGATTGCCGTCGAGAGCCGCAGCCAACGCGTTCTGCTTCGCATCGCGGCGAACGTACACACACACACACAGTGTGTCAATGTCCCGGTCGGCATGGGCTGATCTCCACGGGATGCATCGCGTTCCAGCACACAATCGATCACGTTGGCGCGCGAGTCGCTGGATCGGGCGGTTTGACGTCGCTGAAGTGATCGACCTTGCGGAGGGTCGGGAAGAAGATCGCGAACGAGCCGGCGATCGCCATCGTGATCACACCACCGCCGGCGATGGCCCACGGGAGACCGAACGCGCGGGCGGCGACGCCGCTCTCGAAGGCGCCGAGTTCGTTCGAGGCGCCGATGAACACGCCCTCGACAGCGCTGACCCGACCGAGCTGGTCGTTCGGGGTCGCCAGCGGCACGATCGAGCCGCGGATGAACATCGACACCATGTCGGCACCCGACAACACGACCAGCGCGACGAACGCGACCGCGTAGCTCGTGGTGACGCCGAACACGACGGTGCCGGCGCCGAAGATCGCGACGACCCACAACAGGGTCGGTCCGACGCGACGCTCGACCGGCCGCACNGCCAACCACACGGCCATCACCGCAGCGCCGATTCCCGGCGCCGCNCGCAGCCANCCGTANGCGATGTCGCCGACNCCNAGGCGCTCCTCGGCGACCGCTGGGATGAGCGCCACGGCACCGCCGAACAAGACGGCGAACAAGTCGAGGCTGATCGCAGCGAAGACGATCGGCGTGCGCCGCACGAACCGCAGCCCCTCCATCGCATTCGAGAGCGTCGGACGCCCGGTCGATCGTTCCTGCGGGCGGTCGAACCGGATGAACAGCAGGAACGGGGCAGCGAGCAACTGGAGGCCACCAGCGACCAGATAGGCGACATCGGGACCCTGGACGTAGATGAACCCACCGAGCACAGGCCCGATGATCGACGACGCGGTGAAGGTCGCCGTCCACAGAGCAATGACCTGTGGGAACTCCGCGACCGGGGCGATGAGCGGCGCCATCGCACGTCGAGACGGGTTGAGCATGGCGTCGGCGGTGCCGAACGCGAGGGCGATGAAGAGGAACGGCCAGACGCTCGTCGGCTCCGACCTCGCCACGGCGACCAGCGCCAGGCAGCACACCACGCGGACGAGCATGAACGCGAAGCTGATGCGCCGGCGATCGAAGCGGTCGGCGACCCAGCCCGAGACGAGCACGAGGAAGGCCGCGGGCAGGAACTGGGCGAGACCGAGCCAGCCGATGTCGAGTTCGTTGCCGGTGATGTCGAACACGTGCTTGAACAGCACGGTGACGAAGATGTTGAGCCCGACCGCGGCGAGCGCGGTCGACAACAGGTAGAGACGCACCGAACGGTGCCGGAGCACCCGTCGGGCATCGGCCATGGCGGCACGTTATCGGTGGCGCTCGGACGCGCGATCGGGTGACGCGTGTGACCGTTCCGTTGCAGAACGCGCGTCATTTTCGCGCGACTCCGTAATTCGAGTGTGTCGTTCCGGACCCATGGGTTACACATGACGTATGACCAACGCCACCTTGTTCGCCACGCTTCGGCTGGGTGCGATGCTGAGCGTGGTCGCGGCGGGCTTGGCGGCCGGATTGTCCCTCGTCGGGGATGTTTCGCAGTGGTCGCTGGTCGTCGCCGTGGCGACCGCGAGCTTCGTCCTCAGTTGGATCCAGGTCGGTCGCGTCGAGCGCGCCGACGATCACCGTCTCGCGGTGATCCTCGCCGACACCCGTGTCGGCCGAGCGCTCGGCTGACGCTCGCACCGACGCCGTGTGACACCATCCGGACATGAAGGTCCGGATCGGCTACGGCCTGGGTACACGCACGACCCTCCACGACGCCCGCTACGGGATGGTCGTCGACGAACTCGAACGTCACGGCTTCGACAGCCTCTGGGTGTCGGAGAAGATCGGTGGCGATGCGCCCGACCCGCTCGTGGCGATGTCGTACGCGGCCGGTCGCACCACGAAACTGAAGTTCGGGATGTCGGTGATGGTCCTGCCGGGCCGCAACCCGATCGTGCTCGCCAAGGCGCTTGCGTCGCTGGCGACGATGTCGGGCGGGCGGCTCCTGCCGGCGTTCGGCCTCGGACAGGTGCATCCGCTCGAACAACAGGCGTTCGGGGTCGAGCGCACCGAGCGGGCCAAGTGGTTCGACGAGGCGATGGCGGTGATGCGCCAGTGCTGGACGGGCGAACCGGTCGTGCACGACGGTGAACGCTTCCACTACGACGGGGTGCGGGTGCGACCGGTGCCGACGCGGATGGACGTGTGGCTCGGCGGCATCGCCCCGTCCGAGCTGCGGCGCGTGGGACGGCTCGCCGACGGCTGGTTGCCGTCGTTCGTCACCCCGGCCGACGCCGCCGCCGGGCGCGAGGTGATCGAGCAGGTGTGTGCCGAACACGACCGCGAGATCGAGGACGACCACTACGGCGTGCTGATCCCCTACTCGCTCGGGGAGGCGCCGGCGCCGCTGCTCGAACAGCTCGGCAAGCGGCGTCCCGATCTCGACCCGGCCGAACTCGTCCCGACGAGCTGGAACTCGCTCCAGCAGCTGATCAGTCGCTTCGTCGACGTCGGCACGACCAAGTTCGTGGTGCTCCCGATCGACGAACCCACCACCGTCGAGGCCTGGCAGTCCCACCTCACCGAAGCCGCCGACGCCTTACTGCCCCTCGAGACCTAGCGACGAATGGTGTCGGATCCCTTCCGTGCACACGACGGAGGCCGTGAGTGTCCGGACGGCACGGAAGGGATCCGACACCATTCGTGACAGGAGGTATCCGACACCATCTGTTCCTACGTGAGGGTGACCTGGGTGACCTGGGCGGCGGCTTGTTTGGCGTGGTAGCTGGAGCGGGTGAGGGGGCTGGACTCGACGTGGCCGATGCCGAACCTTTCGCCGATCTGCTTCCAGCGGGCGAACTCGTCGGGTTCGACCCAGCGTGACACCGGCAGGTGATGCGTCGTCGGCCGCAGGTACTGACCGATCGTGACGATGTCGCACCCGATCCCGGCGAGGTCGGCCAGGGTCGCCACCACCTCGTCGTCGGACTCACCGATGCCGACCATCACGCTCGTCTTGGTGACGAGACCGGCTTGCTTCGCCCACGCGAGCACCGCCAGGCTGCGGGCGTAGCTCGCCGACGGCCGCACCGCACGCTGCAACCGAGGCACCGTCTCGACGTTGTGGTTGAGGACGTCGGGCCGCACGGCGAACAACAACTCGAGGGCGTCCCGGGATCCCTTCGCGTCGGAGATCAGGGTCTCGACACGCGTCGCCGGACGGCGGAGGCGGACCGCCTCCACGCACGCCGCGACGTGTGCCATGCCACCGTCGGCCAGATCGTCACGGGCGACCATCGTGAGGACGGCGTGATCGAGTCCGAGGCGGTCGACCGCCTCGGCGACGCGCTCGGGTTCGTCGGCTTCCGGGCCGAGCGGCTTGCGGGTGTCGACGAGACAGAACCCGCAGGCGCGGGTGCACCGCTCGCCGAGCACCATGAACGTCGCGGTGCCGTCGCTCCAGCACTCGGACAGGTTCGGACAGCCGGCGTCCTCGCAGACCGTCACGAGCGACAGCTCGCGCATCGTCTTCTTCAGTGCCACGACGTCGGCGTTGAGGTCGACCTTCGGACGCAGCCAGTCGGGCTTGCGACTCTCGATCTGGAGCCCGTCGGTGACGCCGGCCGCTTCCAGGCGTGCGTGGGATCGTGGCCGGAACGTAACCTTCTCGCCCGGGCCTTCGCCGCGCGAGAACGGTGCCAGGTCGGCCGTGCGGTGCTGCCATTGGACGTCGTGGCGGTCGACCGCTCCCCCACCCCATCGTTCGGCCGCGAGCCGGACGACGATGTCGACGACGTCGCGCATCGAGGCGTCGATGCCCTCCTCGGCGAGCGACGTGACCGGACGGTCGGCGATCCCGCACGCGACGATGTGCTCGCGCAGGTAGCGCATGTCGGTGGTGAGGTTGAGAGCGAAGCCGTGCATGGTGCGTCCGCCCTTGAGGCGGACACCGATGGCGGCGATCTTGCGCGGGTTCGACCCGTCGACGTCGACCCACACGCCGGGGTACTCCGGCAGCCGGCCGGCGTTCGGGACTCCCAGTTCGGTCAGGGTGTCGATGAGCAGGTCTTCGACCGCGCTGACGTGTTGGAGCGACCCTTTCACGTTGGGCAGGTTCACGATCGGATACCCGACGAGCTGTCCGGGGCCGTGGTACGTGATGTCGCCGCCGCGCTTGACCGCGACGAAGTCGGCACCGACCGCCGCCGGCTCGCACCGCAGGTTGGTGTCGAGGTCGGCGTGAGGACCGTAGGTGAAGACGTGGTCGTGTTCGAGCAACAGGAGATGCTGCTCGCGACCGTGATCGAACAGCGCCTGCTGGATCGCCAGCGCCTCGCGGTAGGGCACCCGCCCCAGCCAGCGGGCTCGGAGCGGGGTCGCGCTCATGTCAGAGCTCAGCGCTCCAGTCACGGGTCTCGAGGATCTCCTTGACCCGCTTGAGGAAGCCGGCGGCGTAGGCGCCGTCGAAGGCGCGGTGGTCCCAGCTCATGGCGAGGTTGCCGACCGGGTGGATGGCAATCGCCTCGCCGCCGTCCGGCCCGCTCACGACGACCGGCTTGCGGACGATCGCGTCGGTCGAGATGATGGCGACCTGGGGCTGGTTGATGATCGGCATCGTGAGGACCGAGCCGGCCGAGCCGTTGTTCGAGATCGTGAACGTGCCGCCCTGGATCTCGTCGGGGCCGAGCTTGCGCTCGCGGGCCCGGTTCGCCAGGTCGCTG
Organism: Acidimicrobiaceae bacterium; assembly: GCA_002698945.1. GTDB lineage: Bacteria > Actinomycetota > Acidimicrobiia > Acidimicrobiales > Ilumatobacteraceae > Ilumatobacter. Next base: position 9,310 of record NZZV01000225.1, on the reverse strand, counting down.
ATCTCCCGTGCGATCGCCTTGAGGCGCTTGGTCTCGGCGTCGCGGACCACCGGAGCGAGCAGGCCTTCGTAGTCGAGGTCGACGGCGATGCCGAGATCGATGAAGTTGTGGACGTGCAGCTCGTCGCCCGACACGCTCGCGTTGAGGTGCGGGAACTCGGCCAGACCGTCGACGATCGCCCGGCTGATGAAGGGCAGGTAGGTGAGTCCGAAGCCCTCGCTCGCCTTGAACTCGGCCTTCACCGTGTTGCGGGTGGCGTCGACGTTGGCGAAGTCGACCTCGACGACGCTGAAGGCGTGCGGGGAGGTGGCCTTCGACATGACCATGTGGTCACCGGTGAGGCGACGAATCTTCGACAGACGGACGACGTCGTCACGCTCGTCGGCATCCGCTGCCGGGGCAGCAGCGGGAGCGGGGGCCGGAGCAGGGGCGGGGGCCGGGGCAGCGGCAGGAGCGGGAGCGGGAGCGGGGGCGCTCGCCGGCTCGGGGGCCGGGCTGCTGCCGTGGGTGTCGATGTGGTCGAGGACGTCTTCGCGGGTGATGCGTCCGCCAGGACCCGTGCCGGCGATCGCGTCGGGATCGAGACCGTGCTCGTTCACCAGACGACGCACGACCGGGGACAGCAGGCGGTTGTCGCCAGCGGTCGCCGGCTCGGCAGCCGGTGCCGGTTCGGCAGCTGGCGCCGGTGCGGGAGCCGGTGCCGGTGCGGGAGCGGGAGCGGGAGCGGGGGCCGGTGCGGGAGCCGGTGCCGGCTCGGGGGCGGGCTCGGGGGCCGGAGCAGGCGCCGGAGCGGGCTCCTCGGCGGGTGCCGGCTCGGGGGCCGGTGCGGCACCCGCGTCATCGCCGACCACCGCGACGACGGTGCCGACCTCGATCGTGTCTCCCTCGGCGGCACGGATCTCGGTCACCGTGCCGGCGACCGGTGAGGGCACCTCGGTGTCGACCTTGTCGGTACTGACCTCGAACAACGGCTCGTCGGCAGCGACGGTGTCGCCGACCTGCTTGAACCACTGGGTGATCGTTCCTTCAGTGACGGTTTCACCGAGCTGGGGAAGCGTGACGTCTGCCATGTTCTTGGTGTCCTCTTGGTGTGGTGGTGGAGGTGTGTGGTGAGCGTGATCAGCCGTTGAAGTTGCGACCGGTGAGCGACAGCATCGTCTCACCGAACAGTTCGGACAGGCTCGGGGGCGGTTGGATGAACTCGGCGACCTCGTCGACCGTGGCCTCCCAGTTGACGGCAAGGTAGCCGCCCGACAGCTGCTCGGTCACCCAAGGACCGACCATGTGCACGCCGAGCACCTGCCCGGCGGTGCCGTCGGCGTTCTTCTTGGCGACCACCTTGACCATGCCCTCGGTCTCGCCGACGATCTGGGCACGACTGTTGAACTTGTAGGGGTGCTTGGCGACGACGTAGTCGATGCCGGCTTCCTTGCAGGCGTCTTCACCGGGGCCGGCCCACGCCACCTCGGGGTGGCAGTAGATCGCCCAGGGGACCCGGTCGTACATCACCGGCATCGGTGACTCACCGAGCAGGTGCTTGACGACCAACACGGCCTCGGCGTAGCCGACGTGCGCCAGCTGAGGAGTGTCGATCAGATCGCCGACCGCGTACACGCCGGGTTCGCCGGTCTGGCAGTACTCGTCGACCTCGACGAACCCGCGCTCGCTGACCTTGACGGCGGTGCCGTCGAGTCCGAGCTGATCGGCGAAGGGACGACGTCCGACCGACACGATCACGGCGTCGACCTCGACGGATTCGCCCTCGCCGAACTGGACGGTGGTGCCGCCGGCGTCGTTCGGGGTGTGGCCGTTGACCATCACGCCGGTCTTGATCGTGATGCCCTTCTTCTTGAACGACTTGACGACCACGTTGGCGACGTCGCCGTCGAGTCCGGGCAGGATCTTGGGGAGGCCCTCGAGGATCGTCACCTCGGCGCCGAGGTCGGCGAAGGTGGAGGCGAACTCGCAACCGATGGCGCCACCGCCGATCACGGCGACGCGTGCGGGGACGTGCTCGAGGTCGAGGACCTCGTCGCTCGTCATGATCGGACCGCCGCGCTCGAAGTTCGGGATCAGGCGAGGAACGGAGCCCGTGGCCAGCAGCACGTTGGTGCCGGTGATCGTCTCGGTGCCGCCGTCGTTCATCTGGACGGTCACGGAGCGATCGGCGCCGAGCGAGCCGACGCCGTTGAAGACCTCGACCTTGCGGCCCTTACACATCGCACCGATGCCGCCGACGAGACCAGCCACGATCTTCTGCTTGCGGGCCTGGGTGACGGCGAAGTCGACGGTGGGTGCGCTCGACTCGATCCCGAAGTCGGCGCTGTGTTCGACGTGGCGCTTGACCGCCGCGGTCTCGAGAAAGGCCTTGGCCGGGATGCAGCCCCGGTTGAGACAGGTGCCACCGAGGGCGTCTTTCTCGACGAGGGCCACCTGCAGACCGGCTGACGCCCCGTACAACGCGGCTGCGTAGCCGCCCGGGCCGCCGCCGATCACCACCAGATCGAACGTGTTGCTCACGGATGTCACCGTATCGGCCCTACCAACGGGTAACAGCACGACCCTGGTGGTCGGACCACCAGGTCCTGGTGACGGCGGTCACGATCGACCCGACCCGCACGGCTCGTCCTCACACCCGACCCGGCCCGGAGTCGGCACCGCTCGTCACGACAGCACCCACCTGGCCTGCTCCTCACCGCGCTCGTAGAACAGGACTCGGGAGGTTCCGTCGGCCGTGGACACGTCGAACCGCACCACGCACACGGTCTCCTCGACCGTCGTCGCCGCGCACGCGTCCGCGGCGTCGTCTTCGACCGGCGCCAGTGGCCGCCCCGACGCGATGAGCCGGAAGCCCGATGCACCGTCGGGATCGTCGACGCCGGCGACCCGGATCCCCACGCTGAGGACGCCGTCGGACTCGTCGGCGGCCTCGACCTCGACCGTCAGGTCGCCGATCTCGACCGGTTCACCGATCGGGATCGCGTCGGCGACGTCGTCCTGGCCGGCGAGCTGGAACAGGAACACCGCACCAGCCAGCATGATCGCCAAGCCGCAGGCCAGCGCCAAGAGCAGCAGGGTGCGGGTTTTCACGGGGTCGGAGGCTAACGGGTCATGTCGCCGACAGTCCGATGTCGGTCACCACGTTCGAGTCCGTCCGCAGGCCGGCGATCGAGACGGTGAACAGTTTCGAAACGACGTCGGGTCGCGGGTCGTGCGTCGTCCGTCACGGCTACGGTGTCACCCGTGATCGCCCGCCGCCTCACTGCGTTCGCCGCCGCCGGCACCATCGTGCTCGCGGCGTGCTCGGGTGGCGGCAGCGACGACACGGCACAGGTCGCGACCGAGACGCCATCGTCACAGCAGGCCGACGAGTCGACGGACGAGCCGACGACGAGCGAGCCGGCCGCTGCCGAGCCGTCGCCCGACACCACTGCGGCACCGGCCACCGGGTCGGACGGCACGCCGGCCCCGGAACCCACCGAGGAACCGGCATCCGAGCCCGCTCCGACACCGACCGAGGCGCCCGCCGCGGTACCGCAGGCACTCGACTTCACCGCTCAGACGCTCGACGGGTCCGAGATCGAGATGGGTCAGTACGCGGGTCGCCCGGTGTTGCTGTGGTTCTGGGCGCCGTGGTGAAGCACCTGCAATCGTGAAGCCCCCTCGGTCGAGGAGGCCAAGCAACGATGGGACGGACAAGTGCAGTTCGTCGGAGTGGCGTGGTCGGGTGACACCGACGAGTACGTCGACTTCGTCGAGCGGTACGACCTGAGCTTCCCGCAGATCGACGACACCGTCGCCGACGTGTTCACCCGCTTCGGCGTGGCCTATCAGCCGGCGATCGCAATCGTGCTGCCCGACGGCGAGGTCCAGACGATCCAGGGCGCCGCCGACGGCGACATGCTCGACTCGATCCTGTCCCAGGCCACGACCTGACACCGCCGCCGGACACCACGACCTGGCACGACCGCCTCACTCGGCGATCCGACGCGACGGCGATGCGTCGATCGACGCATCGCCGTCGGTCAGGCCGGCTTCACTCGTCACTGCCGAAGGCGCACTCGAAGACCCGGTCGGTGTAGTCGTCCTCGAACGCCTGATACGGATTCCGGCCCTCGAAGCACTCGAGTTCCTGGACCTCGTACGGCACCAGCCACTCGTCGTATCCGTCCGCCACGAGCGCCTCGAAGCACGCTGCCGCGTCGGTCATGGCGGCGGTGAACTCCTCGTCGGAGAGGGCGTAGACGTCGCCGTGCCACAACAGTTCGGTCAGCCCGCACTCGGGCGCCTGGAGCGACGCCGGCATCTCCCAGTCCTCCGCCTCGCCGGAGGCGATCAGCTGCTCGAAACACGCCGTCGCCTCGGCGGCGTCTTGCAGCGAGTAGCACTTGTCGGCCGGCGACTCCTCGTACTCGGACCACTCCCCGTCCTCGCTCGCGGGATCATCGGTTCCGTCCACGCTTCCACTGGTGTCCTCGTCGACCCAGTCCTCGTCGGCCCCGTCCTCGTCCCACTCCTCGGTCGTCCACTCGTCGGTCGCGAAGTCGTCGTCCATCGCGCCGGGCACGAGGCCGAACGCCATGTCGAAGAACTCGTCGACGGCGGCGGTGCCGAGATCGATCAGCTCGTCGAGCTCGTCGCGATCGAGCGCACGCAGCACGGCGAGCATCGCGTCGGTACCAGTGGCGATCGGGCTGACGTACCACTGACCGTCACGCTCGCGCACCTCGAGGCCGACCGGTTCCATGTCGCTGAACGCCTCCGTGAAGGCGGTGATGAACGCGTCGACCGACTCGGGCACGTCGACGCCGGCCATCTCCACCATTGCGTCGGTGTCGGCCACGGCGCACTGCTCGAACGAGTCGGAGCCGTAGTCGTCGGTGTACTCGACCCGGAAACAGCCGTCCGCCACGTCGGCGTCGATGCGGACACCTTCGATGTCGGCCTCGACCGCGAACCCCTCGATGAACAGGGTGCGCTCCGAACCGGATCCCTCGACCCGAACGTCGGTGTCGGTGACACGGATCTGGATGTCGTCGAGCTCGTCGGCGATGGCTCCTTCGGCCTCGTCCAGGAAGAGCGGCGCGTACCGCTGGAGTGCTTCGGCCTCGGCCGGATCGAGCAGCTGCAGCATGCCGCGCACGTCGAGCGACGCGAGGTGGGTGGCGAACAGGTCGACGACGCCTTCGGGCGAGTCGGCGCCGACGGCGCCGATGCCCTCGGCGGGCACCGAGCCGACCTCCGCCTCCGTACGCGCCATCTCGGCCGCGGTGTACAGCAGGCTGAGGTACCACGCGCCGTCGTGCTCGACGGCGGCCATGCTCATCTCGATCGTGTCCGTCTCGGTGAACGACGAGCCCCGCATCTCGGTGAGCTCGTCCGGGGAGAGCCGATCGGTGATCAAGCCGCCGATGGGCACCGCCGCCCCGTCGACCGACAGCGCGGCGTCGGCAGACATGTGCAGCATGACGATGTCGTCGACGCCGAGCTGTTCGACCTGGGTCGTGTGGCGCTCGATGCGCACGTCGACACCGGCCAGTGAACCGAGGTCGAGGTCGGACGACAGGATCTCGAGACGCTGCAGTTCGGCGACGGTCTCGATCGCCGGGTTGCCGAGCGCCTCACGCTCGCCGGGGAGCATGACATCGATCATCCCGAGCACGTCCTCGCCCTCGATCGCCGCCATCAACTCGTCGGCGAGTGCCTCGGGTGACGCCGCGCCACCGGCGGACTCACCGTTGAACTGACGGACGGCGAAGATGCCGGCCAGACCGACGGCCACGATCGCGCAGGCTGCCAGCGCCACGAACAGCGGCCGACGTCCACTCGAACCCGACTCCGGCGACGCCGCGGTGCCCGCCGCAGCGACGGACTGATCGGGCCCTGGAGGCGGAGCGGGCGCCGTCGCATCGAAGCCCGGCGGCGGAGGCGGCGGGACCTGCGCGCTCGGTGGGGTCTCGGGGAGCCGAGGAGCACCAGCCGCGCCGTCCGCAACGTGTCCGGCGTCGACATCGCCTTCGGTGTCGGCGGCATCGCGCGACCACGGCGAGACCGACGGACGCGCATCGGCGGCGTCGGGGGCATCGGCGGCGTCGGGGGCATCGGCGGAACTCGGCGGCCGCCAGGGGGTTTCGTCGCTCATGTCAGCTGACCGTATCCAATCCGTCGGGGCGGGATCACGAACTTTCCCGCCGCAAGTTCATCGGTCGGTGCGCCCTCGACCTGAACGATCACCGCATCGACCTGTGCGACCGCATCGACCGCATCGACGGGTGCGACAAGTGCGACCACGACCTCCCCTGCATCCAACGGTCCCCATCGTTCCGTAGGGTGACGGCATGGCCGCTCCACTCCGCGTCGGTATCACAGGCTCCTCAGGGCTGATCGGAACCGCGCTCACCGCGGCCCTCATCGACGGCGGCCACGTCGTCGTTCCGATCGTGCGGCGCGCCGCGAAGCAGGGCGAGATCGGGTGGGATCCGGCCGCCGGTCGACTCGACCCGTCCGATGTGGCCGACCTGGATGCGGTCGTCAATCTCGCCGGTGTCGGCATCGGCGATCATCGATGGACCGACGAGTACCGCGCCCTCATCCGCTCCAGCCGCGTCGACAGCACCGAGACGCTGGTGCGGGCGTACCACGAACTCGGCAGCGACGCACCGAAGGCGCTCGTCAGCGCCTCCGCGATCGGGTACTACGGCGACCGCGGGGACGAGACGCTCACCGAGTCGTCGGCCGCCGGCGACGGATTTCTGCCGTCGGTCTGCAGCGAGTGGGAACAGGCTGCGAGCGGCGCGAGTGACGTGACGCGCGTCGCCATGATCCGCACCGGCGTCGTGCTGACGCCCGATGGTGGGGCGCTCGCCAAGATGTTGCCGCTCTTCAAGCTCGGTCTGGGCGGAAGGTTCGGGAGCGGCGCTCAGTGGTGGAGCTGGATCAGCCTCACCGACGAGGTGCGCGCGATCGTGCACGCACTCACCAACGACGTGGAGGGTCCACTCAACCTCACCGCCCCGACGCCGACCACGAATCGCGAGTTCACGGACGTCCTCGGCGACGTGCTCGGTCGGCCGACGTTCCTACCGGTGCCGGCATTCGGACCGAAGCTCGTCGTCGGTGCCGATGTCGCGCAGGCGCTCCTGTTCGACAGCGCTCGCGTCCTGCCCGCCGCGCTCGCCGACCACGGATTCGAGTTCGAGCACCCCGGTCTCGACGCCGCGCTGCGCGCCGAACTCGGTCGATGACGCCGGGCCGATGACGCCGGGCCGATGACGCCAGGTCGATGACCAGCCCCGACGACGTCCTGGGGCGGCGGTCGTCGCCATGCCATCTGGTTGGCGACGCCTACACTGGACCGCCGTGGCTGACACCGCATCGACCGCCAGTCGCTGGCTGAACGACACCGAAATGCGGGCGTGGCGCGCCTACGTCGAGACCCAGGCCGACCTCAACGCCGCGATCGAGGCCGATCTCCGCCCGACCGGACTCTCGCTCGGCGACTACCAGGTCCTCGTGTTCCTGTCGGAGGCACCCGACCGGCGGATGCGCATGTGCGACCTCGCCGACGACCTCCAGCTCTCACCGAGTGGTCTCACCCGGCGCCTCGACGGCATCGTCCGTCGCGGCTGGGTGGAGCGGATCGGATCGGACGACGACCGGAGAGTCATGCTCGCAGCACTCACCGCCGACGGCCTGGCGATGCTCGAAGCCGCCGCGCCGACCCACGTCGACAGCGTTCGGCGTCGCCTCGTCGATCTGCTCGACGACGACGAACTCGTCGCGCTGGGTCGCATCTTCGACAAGGTCCGCGCCGGGCTCGACGCGGGCTGAGCAACTCGAGACTCGATCCGCCGGGCGGACGGCGCTCGGCGGTGGGTCGGTCACCGTCCTGGTCGGACTGGACGGTTTGGTCGGTGGGCCGGTACGTCACATCAGGCATGATGCACGACATGGCCGACTCGATCGCGTTCCCCTCCGGCTTCGGTTGCCACGTCGCCAACATCGGCGTCAAGGACGACACCGACGACTTCGTGGTCATCGTCACGTCGGCACCGAACCCGGCCGCGGGGGTGTTCACGAAGAGTCGGTTCGCCGGCCCGAGCGTCACGATCAGCCGTGAACACCTCGTCGACCGGCGAGCCCGCGGCATCGTGATCGTGTCGAAGAACGCCAACGTCGCGAACGGGGACGACGGCCGCCGCGACGCCGAGGAGCTCTTGGACATCGTCGCCGACCGTCTCGGCGGTACGGCCGACGAACTGCTCGTCGCGTCGACCGGGGTCATCGGCCGGCGCTACCCGATGGAGACGATCCGCTCCGGCGCGGCGGAGACACCGAGCGCTCCCGAGGGCACCGATGCGGTCGCGGCCGCACGCGGCATCATGACGACCGACACCGTGCCGAAGGTCGCCGAGCGCACGATCGGCGCCGGCCCCGCCCGGGTGGTGGGCATCGCCAAGGGGGTCGGCATGATCGAGCCCGACATGGCGACGATGATCGCCGTCGTCACCACCGACGCCGACGTCGATGCCGGCGACCTCGACGCGATGTTCCGCCGTGTCGTCGACCGCACCTTCAACTGTGTGAGCGTCGACTCCGACACCTCCACCAGCGACACCGCCGTCATCCTGACGAGCGGCACCGCCGGCCCCGTGGATGCGAGCGAGTTCGAAGCGGCGCTCGAGGGGGTCTGTCTCGACCTGACGAAGATGATCGCCCGCGACGGCGAGGGTGCCCAGACCCTGATCGAGGTTCGCGTGGCCGGTGCTCGCGATGCCGGCCAGGCGAAGCGGGTGGCGAAGGCGATCGTCAACTCGCCGCTCGTGAAGACCGCCGTCCACGGTGCCGACCCGAACTGGGGACGCGTCGCGATGGCGATCGGCAAGTGCAGCGACGACACCGACATCGATCAGGATCGGGTCGCGATCTCGTTCGGCGAGACCGAGATCTATCCGACCCGCGTCGACGAGTCCGAACTCGAACGGCTCGCCGGGTACATGTCGGGCGACGAGGTCGTGATCACCGCCGATCTCGGCATCGCCGACGGCACCGCCACGGTGTGGGGTTGCGACCTGACCGACGGCTACATCCGCATCAACGCCGACTACACGACCTGACCCTGTGTCGAATTGCGTCGGTTGACCCGCACCGTCAGCCGGTGGGTTGGGGGCCGATGCCGTGGCGGGTGTCGACGAGGCGTTCGGAGGCCGCAGCCATCGACGCGGAATCACCGAACCACGCCGACACATCCACCAACACATCCGTCTCCGCGAACGTCCACACACACACCTTCCCCGTCGCATCCACCGGC
>NZZV01000224.1 GCA_002698945.1 Acidimicrobiaceae bacterium | reverse complement strand
GTGGCTGCCGTCGACGTCGGCGTCGCACAGGGCGATGATGCGGTGGTACCTGGCCTTGGTGACGTCGAAATCTTCCCCGACCCCGGCGCCGATCGCGGTGATCAGCGCCTGGATCTCGTTGTTCTTCATCATCTTGTCGATGCGGGCCCGCTCGACGTTGAGGATCTTGCCGCGGATGGGCAGGATCGCCTGGGTGCGGGGGTCGCGGGCGTCGAGCGCCGTGCCGCCGGCGGAGTCGCCCTCGACGATGAACAGCTCGGATTCGTCCGCGTTCTTCGAGGTGCAGTCCTTGAGCTTGTCGGGCATGCCGGCGCCGGACAGCGCCGTCTTGCGACGGATCGCGTTGCGGGCGTTCTTGGCGGCGACACGGGCCTGGGCGGCGGCGAGCCCCTTCTTGACGACCTTGTTGGCCTCGGTCGGGTTCTCGTCGAGCCATTCGGCCATCCGCTCGTTGGTGGCCTTCTGCACGAACGATCGCATCGGCACGTTGCCGAGCTTGGCCTTGGTCTGGCCCTCGAACTGCGGCTCGCGCAGCTTGACCGAGATGACGGCGGTGAGCCCCTCACGGATGTCTTCACCCGTCAGGTTCGGGTCTTTCTCCTTGAGGAGGTTCTTCTCGCGGGCGTACTTGTTGACGACCGAGGTCAGCGCCGAACGAAACCCCTCGACGTGCATGCCACCCTCGATGGTGGAGATGTTGTTGGCGTAGCCGTGGATGCCCTCGTGGTAGCCGGTGTTCCACTGCATGGCGACGTCGATCATCTGGCCGTCGTCGTCTTCGTCCTCGTAGGCGCACACCTTGCTGAACAGCGGATCTTTCGACGCATTGAGGTGCTTCACGAAGTCGACCAAGCCGCCCTCGTACAGGTACGTGATCTGCTGTTCCCGTTCGGGCCGCTCGTCGGTGAAGCTGATCTCGAGACCCTTGTTCAGGAACGCCATCGTCTGGAGACGCTCGAGCACGGTACGGGCGACGAACTCGACGCCTTCGGCCTGGAAGATGTCGGGGTCGGGCCAGAACGTGATCGAGGTGCCGGTGGTGCGACCACCCGGCGGTGTGTCGCCGACGATCTTCATGTCGCCCTGCGGCTTGCCGCCCTTGGCGTACTCCTGGACGTGGTGCTTGCCGTCGCGGTCGACTTCGATGATCAGTCGTTCGGACAGGGCGTTGACGACCGACACCCCGACGCCGTGCAGGCCGCCGGACACCTTGTAGCCCTCGCCGCCGAACTTGCCGCCGGCGTGCAGCACCGTGAGCACGACCTCGGCGGCCGACTTGCCCTGGTGCTGACCCGATGTGTACGGATCGACCGGGATGCCACGACCGTTGTCGTCGACCCGGCACCCGCCGTCGGCGAGGAGGGTGATCGAGATCTGGTCGCAGTATCCGGCCATCGCCTCGTCGACCGAGTTGTCGACGACTTCCCAGATCAGGTGGTGCAGACCCTGCAGACCGGTGGATCCGATGTACATGCCCGGCCGCTTGCGAACCGGGTCGAGCCCCTCCAGGACCTGGATGTCCTTGGCTCCGTAGTCGGATGCTCCCTGCTTCGTGGTGGACACGTGTTACCTCGGCTTCGATGGATGGTGGGCGAACGATTCGGGCTCGTTCGCGAAGGCGACCGCCCCATCGATCAGACGTTCGAATCCGGATCGGATCCGACTGGATCGGGTGGGTTTCGGGGGCGAAATCGCAGTGCTGTCATCCTACCAGCGAGACGACCCGACTCCGGGGCAATCCTCGACCACGAAACCCTTGCGGAATCTGACTTTCCGGCGGGTCGAACTCCCCACCCGGACATGGCGTCGGCGGGACGTCGGCGGGACGTCGATGGTGGCTCGGGACGAGGGCGAACCGGGGCGTCAGCCGCCGCCGGTGATGGCGCCGTCGGGCCGATCGCAGATCTGGATCCGACGCCCCTCGCGGAACACGGTGACGGGTCCGTCCTCGCTCACCACGAACGCGATCGTGTGGTGGTGATCCCACGTGTACCGTGCCGCCGACCGGTGCCGCATGCCCCCCTTCTGCGGCACCATCTGTTCGGATTCGATCGAGGAGCGGAGGCCGACCCCGATCCGGTCGACGGTGCCGTCGGGGAGGACCCGCGCGGCCAGGTCGGTCTGACCGAGCGACGCGAACAGGGCCGGGAAGTGGTGTCGTTCGGCGACCGACAACCGGGGAACCGCTATCGCTGCGTCGAGGTCGAGCGAGGGGGCGTCGTCTTCGCGCGGGTCGAAGTCGTACAGGATCGTCGCCCCGATCCGCGCCGAGGAGAGCCAGTGCACGCACAGGTCGAGCAGCGCGGACAGCACGTCGCGCGGGGCACCCTCCACGAGGGGGTCGATCACCTCGAGCAGTCGGTCGGCTCGCTCGCGGATCGTCCACGCACGGCCGTTCCACTCGACCACGCCGCGCTCGTCGTAGAGCCGGGCACGCCCCATCAGCGTGCGCTGCACGATCTGGATGCCCGTCTGGCGCTGCACCTCGACCAGATCGGCCTCGTACTGGACACTGCGTCGGAAACAGGCGAGCTGCGAGCGGCCGTCGGTGTGGCGGACCAGGTACGTGAACCGGCCGTCGGCGAATCGACGCGCCTCGTCGACGTCGAGTTCGAGATCGATCACCTCGACCAGATCGACCGCCGTCGTCAGATCGTCGTCGGGTCCGACGACGAAGGCCCCGTACACGGGGCTGCGACCCTCGTGCACCGGCGGTCGGCGCACATGGTCGAGTTCCTCGACGACGAGCGCGATCGTCGCATCGTCACCGTCGATCAGCACCCCGTCGTCGTCGAGTTCCTCGAGCAGGCGCAGCTCCGCACGACCCAGCAGCCCGGTCAGCCCGGTCGACACGATCGACCGTGCAGCACGCCGGTCCGGAGCCGGAGACGTCGACGTCATCGCCCTCGAACGCTACCCCCGGGATGGGGAGCCCGGTCACCCCTCGGCTGGCCCCTGCCGTCGGGTGGGGAGGAACACCGACGAGCAGGGACCGACCGCTGGGTGCGGTGGCCGGCCAGGACGGGTGCCGGCTCGTCTCGCGAGGAGCCGGCGCCGTCACACGGACCGGGCGAGGCGACGGTCGGTGCGAGCGCGTCCATGCGACGGGCTCACCGGTGAGGTCGACTCGCTCAACCACGGGCGCAACGCTACGGGTCGGTGGTGAACGGCGGTCGGTCGTCGGCTTGCCGCCGGATGAATTCGAGCTCGGCGAGTGCTCGCGAGGCCCACCCCACCCGCGCCCGTCGCCGGGCGTCAGATCAAGAACTGGACGAGGATCAACTTCACGATGATGCCGAGCGGGAACAACAGCGCGTAGCCCTGGTCGACGCGTTCGTCTCCCTGTGCGCGCTCCATCGCGAACGCCAACACCGCCGGCTGCGTCTGGAAGCCCGACAGCTGGCCGGCAGCTTCGACGCCGTCCGGGTTGAGCCAACGGAGGAGCAGCCCGGCAGACGCCGCGGTGACCGCGGTCACCACCAGCGCGCCGATCGCCAGTTTGGCGCCGGTCCCGGTCCCGACCGAGTCGGCGAAGGTGGCTCCGGAGTTGACGCCGACACCACCGAGGAACATCAGAATGCCGAGTTGTCGGAGGGCGAGGTTGGCGGCGTGCGGGATCTGCCACGTGATCGGCCCGGTCCGCGACACGGTTCCGAGCACCAGTCCGGCGATCAGCGGACCACCACCGATCCCGAGCGCCAGTTCGCCGCCCGACGGGATCGGCACGGTGATCGCCCCGATCGCCAGGCCGATGGCGAGACCGAGCGCGAAGCCCATGGCGTCGACCTCCCCGAGCCCGCGCTCGGAGTCGCCGAAGAGTTTCGACACCTCGCCCATCCGGTCGGCCGGACCGACGACGCGGAGGCGGTCTCCCAGCCGCAGCAGCATGTCGCCGTCGGCGACGAGATCGACGTCGCCGCGTCGGATCCGGGTCGCCGTGGCGCCGAACCGTCCCTCGAGGTCGAGATCGGCCACGCGGACCCCGGCGAGCTCGCGGTTCGACACCGAGATCCGGCGGAAGTCGAGCTTGTTGCGGTCGAGTGCAAGGTGTCGCTCGCTGCGGTGTCCGACCCACGCGGTGAAGTGGGCGACGGCTGCCGCGCTCCCGATGACCGTGCACAGGTCACCGGGGCGCAACCGGAGATCGTTCGTGGCGAGGTCGACCTCGCCGTCGCGCTCGACCCGCGAGAACGCCAGCCGCTCCCCTTCCCAATGCCGCAGGTCGCCCAGCGCCGGCAGATCCTCGCGAGTGACCTCGACGGTCCAGCTGGTGGTCAGCGAGTCCCCCGCTTCATCGGACATCCCACCTTCGGCGACCGGTCGCCGCGACGCGCGACGCAACGACCATCCGGCGGCGGTGATCATGGCCACCACACCGAACGGATACGCGATCGAGTAGCCGACGACCGGATCGGTCACCTCGCCCGTCGCGATCCGGTCGCCGAGCGCCGTGATCGACGCCTGGAGCGCCGGGGTGTTCGTCTGACTCCCGGCGTACAGACCGGCACGGGCGCCCTCGTCGAGACCGAGCACCGCGATGACCGCCACGACGACGCCGGCGATCGCCACGAGCAGCAGACCGCTCGCGACGACGATCCGGACGCCGCCACCACGGAAACCGGCGATGAACGACGGACCCGAGGCCAGACCGACCGTGTAGATGAACAGACCCAGTCCGAGCGTCGGCACGATCGCCGGGACGTTCGCCAGGTCGGCGTCGACGGCCGAGAACGCCAGGCCGACGAACAGCGCCGCCGCCGGTCCGAGCCCGACACCCCGGATCCGGACCCGTCCCAACGCACCACCGAGCCCGACGACCAGGAAGAGCACCAGCAGCGGGTTGTCCTCGAGCAGTCCCATCGTCGTCCGGTCTAGCTCATCGCGCGCACCCTCCGGCACGGCCGATGGTCACGGGGCGCGTTGCCACCGCGCTCAGGTGGCGAGGCGGGACTTCACGAGCGCTGCGACTCGGGAACCGTCGGCGCCCGCGCCGGCTCGCTCTCGCACCGCCGAGATCACCATGCCCATCGCACGGCCACCCTCGGCTCCTGCCGCAGCGGCACGTGCGACTTCCTCGTCGACGATCGCGGCGAGCTCGTCATCGCTCATCGCCGCCGGCAGATAGCGCTCGATCACCTCGAGTTCGGCACGCTCCTTGGCGGCGAGTTCGGCCCGGCCGGCTTCTTCGTAGACCGACGCCGACTCCGCTCGCTTCTTCGCCTCCGACTGCAGGACGGCGATGACGTCGTCGTCGGACAACTCGGCCGCGGTGTCACCGGCGACCTCCGCGTTGCTGATCGCGCTCCGCAACATGCGGATCGTCGACAGCGACACCTCGTCGCGGGCCTTCATGGCCGCGGTGAGATCGGATTGCAGGCGCGCCTTGACCGAACCGGTCGTGTCGGTCGTGTCGGAAGTCATGGCTCCATCATGGCCGCTCCGGAACCGGGTCGTGCCACCCGGTTCCGGAGCGGCTCACCCTGGGAAGGCGCCGTTGACGTCGACGATCAGATGCGTCTCCGCGTGGGAGAACACACACACCTTCCCACCGGCACCGATCTTGGACACCACCGAGTTCGGCACCACCGCACCCGCCGTGTAGTTCACGTTCGACGCCTCGGGCACCGACCCACCACACGGGAACACCGTCAGATGACCCGCCGCCGACGGCAACACCGCCGTCACGTTCAACACCACCGCACCCGCATCCGCGTCCACACCACCACGACCAGCGACCAACACCTCCAACACCTCACCGGCACCGACACGACCGATCCCCGCATCACGACCATCCACCGTCTCGTTCCCCGGCCGCGTATCCACCAACCGAGCCGGCACCAACGGCGTATAGCCGGGCTCCGACGGTGGGGGTGGGGGCTGGGGCGGTTCGACGGGAGCCTTCGGGGTCACCGAGGCCGATGCACTCGACCAGGGGCCGTTGCCGGCGGCGTTCGTCGCCCGCACCCGGAACGTGTAGGCGGTGCCGTTGGTGAGACCGGTCACGGTGCAGCTCAGAGATCCGGTCGTCGTGCACTGGCGACCACCAGGCGTCGAGGTCACGGTGTACTTCGTGATCGGCGCGCCCCCGTTGGACGTCGGTGCCTGCCACGTCACGGTGGCACGCGCATTGCCCGGCGATGCCGTCACCTGCCGGGGCGCCGACGGCGCGTCGGGGCCCGGGTCGACCGGTTCGATCGCCGTCGTCGTCACCTGCACGCCGGTCGGCATCGACTGGACGTTGCCGACCCCGTCGGCGGCTGCGACGGCGAAGCCGTACTCGACACCGACCTCACCGTCGAACTCGATCTCGGTCAGCGGGGTGTCGTCGAGCCAGAGCGCGAGCGGTCCGGCGCCGATCTTGCGCCACACGTCGTACGTCGCCGCGCCCGAGCCGGTGTCGGTGCCCGACCAGGAGACCATGTCGCCGATCTCGGTCGTCGCGCCGAGCGCGGTGAGCTGTGACGACGGCGACGAACGGTCGAGGCGGTTCGACCAGGTGTTGGTGACGATCGGTTCGTTGGTGTCGAACACGATCGACGCCGTCGCGTCCACCTCGGTCCCGGTCGGGCTGGTGCCGTCGCTGCGGACGAAGAACTCCGTGAAGCCCTGGCCGGCACCTTCCGGATCGATCGGTTCCGGCGGCAGGAAGCCCGCCGCCGGATCGGGATGCGGGGCTCCGGTGGCGGGGTCGACCAGTTCGATCAGCCAGTTCGCCGTGCGCTCGGTGACGTCGAGCCACGCTCGGGCGCGCAGGGTCAGGTCGACCATCTCGGTGCCTTCCGACTCGAACGACTGCAGCTCCATCGTCACCGCGCTGGACGTTTCGTACTGCTGACGTCCTGGCGGCACCTCGAAGCGGGTGTCGTCGAAGCCGAAGTCGCCGAGCTCGAACGTCGTCAGGTCGAGATCCTCGTCGAGTGGCAACGTCACGTCGACCGTGGCTGCCGGCGCGGTCGCGAGCGACGCACCCGGGGGGACGACCTCGCTACCGGGGCCGAGGTTCTCGAAGCTGATCGAATAGAAGTGGGTCTCGCCGGGCTGCAGCCACTGGTCGTCGCCCCAGCCGACCGGACCGATGATCTCGTTCGGGTCGACCGACGACGCCGTGCCACCGCAGTTCTTTTTCTTGCCCGGCCGCCCCGGGGGGATCGGTGGCAGCGGCTTCTTGGGCTTCTCCGGATCGTCTTCGTCCTTGTCGTTCGTGAGTGCGTCGATGTACGCCTGCCAGTAGGTCCGAGCCTGTCCGCTGAGGAACTCCCAGAGCGGTGGAAAGTTGTCGAGTCCATTCGCCATTGCTTCGAGGGCTTCCATCTTGTTGACGTAGTCATCGATGTTGCCGTCGAACTGCTCCTTGATGGTCAGGTAGTTGCTGACGAAAGGCGCCAACGAGCCGACCAGCTTGAACGTCCTCGCGAACTTGGCGTCGGACTGCAGCTTGCTCATCGCGAAGAACACCGCATTGCGACCTGCGACGATCGAGTCCTGGATCAGCTTCGTCGTCTGCTTCGCTTGATCACCCTGCCCGTACACCACCTGCTCGACGAGCTGAGCAGCGAGCGTCTTGATCAGACTCATCAACGGATCGAGCGCTTCGGTGATCTGTTTGACCGCGTCGAGGACGTCGTTCGCCGTCCCGATGGCATCGAGGGCCTCCTCGGCCCGCTTGAGTTTCGTGAACTCCTTCGCCACCTTGAGTCCGGCGTAGAAGAAGCTCGTCACCTCGCCGGCGATGATGAAGAACCGTCCGACGAGCAGCTTCTTGTGGAGGCTGACCTGCTCCTCGATCAGCTCGTACTGCTGCTCCCAACGATCACGGAGCTCGATCGCGTCGGCCGCGTACGACTTGGCGACCGCGAGGTAGGCATCGGCCTCGGGATTGCCGTCCGAACCGCCCGAACCGCCGGACCCGCCGGAGTCGCCGGACCCACCCGAACCGCCGGAGCCGCCGGAGCCGCCGGAGCCGCCCGAACCACCCGAGCCCGCACCTGGACAGGGTGGCGGCGGGGGCGGCGGGGGCGGCGGCGGCGGGTCGTCACAGCCCGCGGCGGCATCCTCCCCCGGTGGCGGCGGCGGACACTCGTCGCTGCCGCCGTCGTCCTTCTCCGGTGGCTCGAAGTCGAGGATGCCCTGCATCTCCTCGGTACCCGGCAGGTTCAGTTCGTCGAGGTTCCCGGCGTCCTCGAGCGCCTGCTCGATCCGATCCCGCGTCGGCGTGACGGGCGCCGGCTCGTCGTCCGGATCGACGATCAGATCGCCTCGCGTGATGTCACCGAGCGCCGCGCCGCAGCGGAATCCGTTCCCGGTCACGTCCTGTGGGATCGTGAACGCCACGGTCGAGCTCGGCCGGTGACCGTCGGCCTTGACGACCACCTCATAGTTGCCGTCCGGCAGGTCGGGCAGGCGGAACCAACCGTCCGGCTCGGTGGCCGACGCGGAACCGATGAAGCCGGGTTGTCCCGCGACTCGATAGTGCGCCGAGGACGATTTGCTGTCCCAAGCACCCTCGACCACTTCGCTCGTGATCCGGCCGACGGCCGACAACCGAGCGTCGGGGTCACTGGTGCACCCCCGCTCGTCGGGAAACAGCTCGTCCGCCATCGGGGTCGGGCGTTCGGGGGCGATGGTCAGGAGCGACCTCGTTCCGTAGTGTGCGAGCGACAGCAAGCCCGCGATGGCGGTGACCGTCACCGAGTCGATCGAGAGCACACCGAGGTCGGGGTGAGTGACCACGACGGTCCATTCTCCGATCGGCACCCGCCCGATGCTCCAGGCACCCGACTCGTTCGACGACGTCTCCACCTCGAGGCCGGAGGCGTTCCACGCGATCACCATCGCATTTGGGAGCGGCGCACCCACTTCGTCGACAGCGACGCCGGAGAGCAGCCCGACATCCGGAACGGTCAACGTCTCGACGGTGTCACCTGACACGGTGACGTCCACCTCGAACGACGTCATGTCGTCGCCGTAGGTCAAGACGTAGTCACCGTCGGGTACCCCGACGAACTCGGCCTCCGTGACCGGGGCCACGGCAGTGTTCGATGCCCACATGCCGAAAGCGTCGTCCGCTCCGACCGGGGTCAAGATGAGCAGTGCCTCGTCGGCACCGGCCAACCACGACATCTCGACGGTCAGCGAGGTCGGAACGGGAGCGAGGTCGCCCACGTCGGTGGTCGTGCCGGCTGAGGCAGGGGCAACCGCAACCCGTCGCAACCCGGCGAGCGGGTCGGCGACGACCACGACGACCGGCTCACCGGCGGCCACCTCGGCTGCGAAGGTGCCGTCGGCTCCGGTGACGGTGGCGCCGACTGCATCGAACGACGAGTCGTCGGTGTGCAGCGCGACCTCGACGTCCGCCAGCGGCGTCGCTCCGTCGTCGACGATCCGGCCGACGATCGTGTGTGGTTCGGGGATCGTCACCGTGACAGCTGCGCTCGCCGACGTGACGTCGACCGCAATGGACTGGCCGTCGACGGAGACGGCGTACGTTCCGGGCTCGAGCGCAGTGATGGTCGCCCCGCCGCCGACGTCGGTCACCCCCGACACCATCTCCGGGCCGTCGGCGCCGGTCGCCGTCACCCGGACCGTCGCCCCATCGACCGGGGTGGCCCCCGGGTCCGCGACGACGGTGACGTCGATGCTGCGACTGGCGGTGAGTGTGACGTCGACGGTGGTCGTGGCGTCGACCGTCACGTCGACGGTCGTGGCGGTGTCGACGAAGCCATCGGCCCCGGCGACGACCTCGACCGCACCCGGAGCGACACCCTCGATCGTGAACGAGCCGTCGGCGCCGGTGGTCGCGGTCGGCGATGCCTCGGTGTCGACACCGACGGTCGCGCCGGCCACCGGCTGGTCGGCGGCGTCGACCACGACGCCGGCGATGGTCCCGCCGTCGACGAGCGCGACGTCGCCCAGGTCGGTGTCGGCGTCGGCGACGGCGACGATCTCCACCTCGCGTCCGGCCCAGTCGCTCGCGGTGACGACAACGGTGACCTCTCCCGGGGCGACGTTGTCGACGGTGAACATGCCGTCGGCCGCGCTGGTGGCGAAGCGTTCTCCCGCGCCGGTGAGCGCGCTGACGTCGGCCCCGGCCACCGGCGCGCCGGCCGGGTCGACGACACGACCCGAGACCGTCCCGACAGCCTGCACGACCAGATCGGCGACCTGGGCGCCCTCGCCGCCGGACAGGTTCAGCTCGGTCGGCGCGCTCGCTCGACCGTCGGACGTCGCCACGACGGTGTGGGAGCCCGGCGAGATGCCGTCGAACGTGTACGAACCGTCCTCGCCCGTGAGCGCCGAGGTGGAGTCACCCGTGGCCGTGTCGGCGACGATGACCGTCGCGCCCTCGACCGGTTCGCCGGTCGACTCGTCGGTCACCCCACCCGAGAGTGGTGTCCAACCGGCCGGCAGCGTGAGTTCGACGTCGGCGAGCGGTGCGGTGACCGTGTCGAGTGGCGCAGGGCCGTAGCCCTCGATCGAGAGGGACCACTCCCCTGTCGGATCGTCGCCGTCGAGCATCGACTCGCGGAACGTGAACGAGCCGTCGAAGCGGGCCGTCGTGGTCACGGTTCGGCCTCCGTCGGTGGCCGTCACGAGGTGGCGGAACGCCGTCGGGTCGGTCACACCGGCCATGCTTCCCTCGATGAACGCACCCGGCAGGTCGGCCACGGACCGGTCGACCATCACTCGACGCAGCACCCCGAGATCGTCGATCTCGGTTCCTTCGGCGGCGAGATCACGTCGGAGGCGCTGCGCGGCGGCCACGTAGTCGCCGGCCGTCGTACCGATCTCGGCCTCGAGCGCTGCGATGACCGTGTCGTACTCGGTCTGGGTGAGCCCCCCGGGCGGGTCGGACCGCAGCTCGTATGCCCAGTCGTAGGGCTGGGGGTTCTGCCCGCTGTACACGTCGAGTTCGAACGAGTAGGTGCCACCGCCGAGGTACGGGAGCCGGACACGTCCGGTCGCGCCCGGCGGGATCACGCCGGTCGGGGCGCCGGCGATGTCGGCCGCGAGGTAGAAGGTGTCGGAGTAGTCGATGCCCGAGCCGACCGGTGCCGTGGCACCCTCGGCGGTGACGGCGAGGAACGGGGCGACGATGTCGGTGAGGCCCCGGTTGCCGTACGTGACGATGTAGTCGTTGGTGGAGCCCGCCCGGATCCGGGTCGGGGCGAAGGCGCTGACGATCAGCTGGTTGACGTCGCCGTCGCCGACGGTGATCGATGGTGCCTGGACGCTCACCGCGTCGGGCAGGGTCGAGGTCGTCGACCCGTCGCTGACGACGACGTCGTACGTCCCGAGAGCGGCACCCGCCATCGGGAAGGTCGCGGTGAGTCGCGAGCTGTCGGCACTCGATACCGTCGTCGCGACGATCGTCTCGACCCGGACCAGGCTCACGTCGAGGCCGTCGTTCAGTCCGACGCCCGTGATCGTGAGCGTCGCATCGCCGGTGTTGCCGACGACCCGCGGCGACACGGATCCAGCACCGAACGGCAACGCCTCGGCCGACAAGGTGACGGCCGCGCCGCCTTCCACACGGAAGTACGTGACGCCGGCGAAGCCCGGCACGACGAAGCTGCCCGGTCCGACCTGGGTGACCTCTCCGGCACCGGCACCCGGCACCGAACCACCGAGCGACGCGACCAGCGTGTCGGACGCACCCTCGACGGTGATGCGGACCGGCGTTCCACCGCCGTCGACGCGCGCCGCGGCGGGTGCGCCGGTGTCCGGCTCGACGACGAGGTCACCCCCGAGGGCGAGCTCGGGAACCGTCAGCTCGACGGCCGACGAGCCCGTGTTGTTGGTCTCGTCGATCTCGGTCACCTGGCGGTACGGGTCGACCCGGGCGATCACGTGATGGGAGCCGTCGACGAGCGGGAGCAGCGAAGTCGTGAGCGTGCGCGTGCTGTCGGCGCCGGGGAACAGGTCGCCGGGGTGCGCGACCTCGCCGAGGAGCCGGTCGCCGAGGTCCCAGCTGTCGTCGGTCGACAGCCACAGCGAGGTCGCGAACTCGTCGGCGATCGATCCGCCCAGATTGGCGACGGTGACCGAGACGTCGTGCGAGGACGCGTCACCGTCCACCTCGACCGACTCGACGACGAGGTCGACACCCGCCTCGATGCCGGTCGACGTGTTGAGCAGTGTCATCAGATCTGGCCGCGTCCGATCGCTCGTCGGCATCAGGTCGCGCATGCCGACCGCGTCGAGCAGGCCGTCGTCGTCGAGATCGGTCATCGCCAGCCAGCGCAGCCCGCGGTCGCCGACCGGGAACGTCACCGCCAGACCGAAGTCACCGTTCTCGTCGCCACGGCGCACCTCGATGCCCCGATACGAGGTCGGGAACACCAGGTCGAGGTTGCCGTCGTCATCGACGTCGACCGCGAGCGGCATCGGCTGTCCGTTCGTGTTCGGGAGTGCCTCGCCCGTCAGCGCGCCGGTGCCGTCGTTGCGCAGGATCCGGTTCGACCATCGCTGTGGCCCGGGGTTTCCGGACGGCTCGGTCGCCGTTGCGATCAGGTCGACGTCACCGTCACCTTCGACATCGAGTGCCGAGAGATAATTGTAGTACTTGTCGTCGAGGACGTCGGATGGCGTCGACACGAACGACGGCGCCCCGGGGGTCGAATCGTTCGTGAAGACCGTCAGCCGGTTGGCGAGGTTCGGCGAGGTGACCGCGACGTCGATCAGCCCGTCGCCGTCGAAGTCACCCGTCGCCGGGCGAGCGCCGGTCCAGACGCCGCTGGTCGAGTCGATCGGATTGCGCTCGTGGACGATCTCGACGTCGGCCATCTCGACGCCGCCGCCACCGGTGTCGATCTGGCGCGACCACCCGATGAGGAAGTTGCCGCTCTGCGAGTCGGGATTCTCACCGTCGACGTCCACTCGCAGCGCGGTGTACAGCACGTCGAGCGCGCCGTCACCGTCGACGTCGACGATCTCGATCACGCCCGGTTCGGCATAGATCGACGATCCGTCGACCATGCCGAGGTCGAGGGGCTCATCGAGCCCGCTCTCGCCGTCCCCGAACGCGACGTGCAACTCGTCGTCACCGCACGCCACGTCGAGCGCGCCGTCACCGTCGATGTCGGCGATCGCCGACGCCTTGAAGTAGGACGAGTTCGTGTGACAGTCGCGCGGCAGCTCACCGAGGTGTTCCGTCGGACCGAAGCCGCCCACTCCGTCGCCGGGTCGCATCACGAGCGCCGTCTGGTTCGCGTACTCGCCGCTGCCCTCGGAGAGGATCACGACGTCGCCGTGGCCGTCGTCGTTCCAGTCCACGAAGTGGGTCAGGTCGTTGCGGTATTCCTGACGCCAGTCGGTGCCCGGCAGCGTCGACGTCGACGTCGCCCCGTCGAACTCGCGTGTGTCCGTCGACCGCACCCAGCTCACCGAGCTGTGGAACTGTCCGGCGAGCGCCCACTCCGCGGTCGTCGTCGTCGCTGCGACCAGATCGAGACGACCGTCGCTGTCGACGTCGGTCGCCGCCACGGCGTTGGTGGCGTTGAAGTGCCCGTCGGTGTCCTGGTTCCAGCCGCCGAGCGGTGTCACGTTGGGGAACACGTTGTGGGCCACCTGTTCGGCGAACGTGCCGTCGCCGTTGCCGTAGAGCACGCTCACCGTGCTCCGCAAGCCGGGGGCGACGAGATCGAGGTTGCCGTCACCGTCGAGGTCGTACATCTCGCCGCGCTGCCACACGGTCAGCGCATAGTTCCCGGAGTAGTACCGAGGTGTCTCCAGCCACTGGAGGTCGGGGACCGCGACGAGATTGCCGTCACCATCGTTGAGCAGAGCCCGGGCGCAACTGTCGAGCGACGACGACGCGCCTTCGCAGCCGTTGCCGCTCGGCCACGTCACTGCCGCGGCGACGACGTCCTGGTCACCGTCGTTGTCGATGTCACCGACCCACGCCGCTGTGGCGGGGAGTTCGGTCGTCGTGTCCGGCAACGTGGCGTGCGGCATCTGGAGCACGCTCGAGGTCCAAGTGCCGAAGTCGGGGTCCTCCGTGTCGGTGACACGCGACCACAGGCGGAGCCGGGAGTCGTTGCCGTTGGTGATGAGATGGTTCGTCCCGTCGCCCAGGAGGTCGATCGAGGTGACCGTGTTCGGGTTCGAGTTGGCCGATCCGGGCAACGTCGTCTCGGCGACGAAGGAGCCGTCCCCGAGGCCGCGCTCGATCATCGTGAGGTCGCTGGTCTCCGACGTCGCGACGACGTCGAGGAACTCGTCACCGGTCACCTCCACGAGCAGCACGGTGCCATCGGCTTCGTGTTCGATCGGCGTGCGCACCTCGAACGGGAAGGTGCCGTCGCCGGCATTGAGCAGGGTCATCAGCTCCAACATGTTGTCGAGCCCGACGACGATGTCGAGGTCGCCGTCACCGTCGACGTCACCGACGTCGAGGCCGCCGGTGTTCGACGGCCCGCCGAAGAAGCCGGCGCCGATCCGGTACGCCGATCCGGGTTCGAACCCGCCGTAGCCGTCGGCGCGGTTCACCATGATCCAACCGTCGCGGAGCTCCTCCTCGAACGGCACGCCGAGCGCGGTCTCGCGGCGGCCGAAGCCGAACGACACGACGTCGTCGTGGCCGTCACCGTCGAGGTCGGCCACGACCATGTCGTCGATGTTCAGACCCTCGTTGGTCGCCGCGCTGTCGAGCGTCATCCGGAACGACTCATAGCTGACGATCGGCGTCGGCGCCTCGAACGAGATCGGTCCGACGTAACGCGTCGGGGGGTCCATCTGGACCGGCTCGGTCGCGATCGGTGTCGCCGCCATCGGCACGACATCGAACCGCGGCTCGCCGGCCAACCTCGGTGACGTCACGCGACTCATCCAGGGGGTCGAGTACTCGTGCGCCGAGGCGCTCGCCGACGCGATCGGACCGCCCTCGCCCCCCTCGTCCGTCCGATCCGTGTGGTACTGCTCGTACGACTCCGGGTCGGCGTCGGCCAACGCGACGGCCAGTTCGTCGCGAGCCTGTCGAAGGATCGTGTCCCCGGGCGACGCGGCCAGGAGCTGGTCGAGTTCGTGCAACGTCTCGAGCGCAGCCGCGGACCGCTCGTCCGGGTCGCCGAGTTCGGCGACGACGTCGTCGAAGATCGAGGCGATCCGTTCCTCGGTCCGCCGCGTTCGCTCCGCATCCACCGGCGTCGCCACCCCGAGGGCAAGGGCGACGGCGACCACCGTCGCCGTCGCCGTCCTCGCCGTGCGCCCGCCCCTGTGTGTTTCCCGCTCCATGTCGGTGGACGATAGAAAGGCGCGGTAACAGCGTGGTAACAAGCGTTCTCCCAGCTCGGCGGTTCAAGATTCGGGTTCGCGACGCCGATGGAACCGGCATGAGCCACCCGGAGAACGACCCCTCTCTCGAACATTCGCTGCCCGCACCGGGCGCGGCACCGACCCTCACCGCGCCCCAACCGGGCACCGACGCACCGACGCTCGCCCCACCCCCGTCGGGGGCCGGTGACGCGCCACTGCCTGAGTCGAACGGCTCGATGGCGCCGGGGCCGGGCGCACCGACGCTCGACGGCGACGCACCGCGTCTGGGGAGCACGGCACCGATGTCGGCACCGACTGCGCCTCCGGGCATCTCGACGTCGGCGCCCACCGCGCCGGCGGCCCCGAGCGTCGACACGCCACCTCCGGTGACCCCGACGCTCGAACTTCCCAGCTTGCCGTCGCTGCCGACCGCGTCACCGGTACTCACGTCGCCGGCCGGGCTCGCTTCCCCCGACGACGGCATCGACGCCACCGGGCCGCGCCCGGCCGCGCCGGCTCCGGTTCCGGTTCCCGACGATGCAGCAGCGTCGTCGACCACCGAGACGCCGAGTGAACCGGTTCACCCGATGGCGCATCTGATGCCGGAGAAGGCCGCCCCGAGCGAGTCATCGCGCAAGGCGGCGGAGCTGCGGGCGGCGAAGAAGGCCAAGGCCAAGAAGATCAAGATCGGCGTCGCCGCCGGCTTCCTCGTCGTGGCGGTCGTCGTCGGACCGCCGCTGTGGGGGTGGCTGACGAACGCCATCAACGAGTCGGGCAGCACCTCGACCGAGGAACCGGCCGACTGAACCGGCCGATGATCTGACCGGCCGCGCCGGTCCGCGGTCGTTCAGTCGTACTTGGCGCCGCGGGCGTTGCGGCGGTCGACGCGAACGTCGATCTTGTCGACCTCGACACCGACGTTGGTGCGCAACCGTTCGATGATGGTCGGTGTGAGGAACTTGACCTGGGTGGCCCACGCCGGATCGTCGACCTCGACGAGCAGCACCCGCGCGTCGAGCTTGACCGGCCTGACGTGGTCGGCGACCTGTTGACCCACGGCGTCGATCCATCGACCGAACACCCCGCTCACCGCCTGTCGGCTCGGGCCGCGCAGCGAACGCACGACGCCGTCGAGCGACTGCGAGATCGGCACCGGTTCGGTCATCACCGATGACCGTACCCGCTGGGTGTCGCAGAGTTCACCCGACGACGGCGCCGGCGGCGATCTCGATGATCCGCTCCGGTGCGGCGGCGGGCGGCAACGGGGACGCCGTCGTGATCACGATCTGACCCGGGGGCAGGTTCGCCAGCAGCGCCGTCGCGCGGTCGGGATCCAGCTCGGAGAGCACGTCGTCGAGTACCAGCACCGGGGTGGAATCGGTCCGTTCGGCGACGAGCCGATGCGCGGCCAACCGCATCGCGAGGGCGAGCGTTCGCTGTTCGCCCTGGCTGGCGTGGGTTCGAGCCGGCAGGCCGTTCAGGCCGATCTCGATCTCGTCGCGGTGTGGACCGACCGTCGACACCCCACGCCGGACGTCGTCGTCACGCGCGGCCGCGAGTGCCGCGCCGAGACCGGCGTTCCGCCACGTCGGTTCGTAGACGAGTTCGACGGGTGTGGCGGTCCCGGCGAGTTGTTCGTACGCCTCCGCCACCATCGGNNGGCATCGNGCGACGAGCGTGGCCCGNGCGTAGCCGAGCTGTTCACCGAGTTCGGCGAAGCGTGCGTCCCAGACGTCGAGGGTGACGGCGGTCTCGTCGGTGAGACGGCCGCCCGCCTGCTTCAGCAGGGTGTTGCGCTGGCGGACGACCCGGTCGAGTTCGAGGCGGAGGGGGTCGTAGCTGGTGCGCAGGGCGACGAGCGCGTCGTCGAGGAAGCGTCGGCGGTCACCCGGTCCGCCCTTCACCACCACGAGATCGTCGGGGGCGAACACCGTGACCCGCATGACCCCGAGCAGGTCGCGGGTGCGCTGGAGCTTGTGGCGATTGACCTGCACCCGGTTCCGTCCCGTCCGGGGCAGCTCCGCCTCGATCAGGATCTCGCGGCCGTCGTCGTCGCGCAGGTTCGCCCGGAGGATTGCGGCGTCGGCGCCGGCCCGAAGCAACGCGTCGGCGGGCGCGCCGCGGAAGCTCGACAGGGTGGCGAGGTAGGCCAGGGCTTCGGCCAGATTGGTCTTGCCCTGACCGTTCTTGCCGATCACGGCGGTCACCCCGGCGGTGAGATCGAACGTCGCGGACTCGTAGTTCCGGAAGTCGGTGAGTTCGAGCCGCTCGACGATCATGACCGCGCCGACGCTAACCGTCACGTCCGAGGTTCGCGGGCGTCGCTCCCGCTGATTCGATCTGGGCAACCCATCCCCTACACGGTCGTAGGGGATGTCGCGGATGGTGCGACACCAGCGATCAGCGCAACGTACGTGTCATGACCGACACGCCGTTCCCGTCCCCTCCCGACACCGGTGCGACGACCACCGCCGAGGGTCCGCTGTCCGACCCGGTGGCACTGTTCATCGTCGCGGCGGTGGTCGGCGTCGTCGCCGGCAGTCTGCCCGGCGGAGCGACCGGCTTCGCCGCGGGCGCCGCGATCAACGCCGACTGCACCCCGACCGACACGTGGTGCGAACTCGGCGGTCTGATCGGCGGCGTCGTGATCGGCGGCGTCGTCGCCGTCGTCGCCTACCTCACCGCCGGCATCATCACCATCCGCCGCTTCCGCCCCTCAGGAGAACGAACCGCCCACATCCTCACCCACGCCGCCGCCCTCATCGCCGTCCCCACAACCCTCGCAATCCTCGCCACCATCCTCCCCTGAGGCAGCGCAGACCTGACGACCGAAGCGTCAGCTCGCGTTCAGCTGACTTGAGATCCCCGGTAGCTGTGCTCCGCGCGATTTCTCCCGATTCTGAGCGGCGATCGGATCGTTCGAGCGCAAGGCGCGACGAACCCGAGCAGCCTTTCGGCTGCGAGCGGTGAGGCGGAACGCAGCGATCGGGCGATCCGGCGCCGCTCAGGGTACGCGGACGGGCATGAGGAGGTAGAGGTACTCGTCGTGGCCGACGCCGCGGAGGACGGCCGGCTTCATCGGGTCCATCGTGGCGAGGGTGATCTCGTCGCCCTCGACCGCATCGATGCCCGAGGCCAGGTAGTCGGGGTTGAACGCCACCGTCATCTCGGCGCCGTCGTAGCTGGCGTCGATCTCCTCGTGGGCGTTGCCGACGTCCTGGGTGATCGCGGTGAGCTGCAGACTGTCGCCGGCGAGCGTCAGACGCACCGGCGTCGAGTCCTGCGCCAAGATCTTGACCCGTCGCAACGCCTCGAGCAGTGCTTCACGGCCGACGGTCAACATGTTCGGGTACGCCGACGGCAGCAGGTTGCGATAGTTCGGGTACTCGCCCTCGATCAGTCGGGTCGTGAGGCGCGTCCCGCCGGCTTCGAACACCGCTTCACGTGCGCCGAGACGAACGGTGAGTTCGTCGTCGCCCGACAGGATCCGCTGGAGTTCGGCCAACGCACGACCCGGCACGAGCACCTTCTGGCCGGCGCCGAGCATCGACGATTGCGGCAGGTCGCGCACGGCGAGGCGATACGAGTCGGTGGCGACCATCTTCAGGCCGTCGTCGTCCGCGGCGATGAGCACGCCGGTCAGCACGGCCCGGGCGTCGTCGGTCGACGCGGCACGCACGACCTGACGCAGTGCGTCGGCGACCTCGCTCGACTGGAGCGTGACCGGCTCGGCGTCGGGTTCGACCTGGGCCGGGTAGTCGCTCAGCGACAGGGGCCGCACCGAGAACTGGGACCGCCCGGCGCTGATCGCCATCTCGTCGTCGCCGAGGGCGATCTCGACCGCACCCGCGGGTAATGCCCGGACGATGTCGCCGATCAGTCGGGCCGGGACGACCGCTGATCCGTCGGCATCGCTGTGCACCGGCACCGTCAGTCGGATCGTCAACTCGAGGTCGGTACCGGTGACGGTGAGCTCACCGTCGGACACGTCGAGTCGGACACCCGACAGCACCGGCAACGTGCCCGTGCGGCTGGTCGCGGCACGACCAGCGGTCGTCAGCGCCTCGGCCAGGATCTCTCGCTCGCAACGAAACTTCACAGTGCGACCCTTCTCCCCAAAGTGTGGTGTACGAATTCAGTAGTAGTAAGAGGTGCTGTGGATTGTGGACAACCCACGGTCGGCCCAGCGTAGAGGCAACGCGCGGCCGCGCGCTGTTGTCCACCGTGATCCCCACCGCGCGGATGACGGTCGTGTAGTTCGGTGGACGACCACGCGTTGTCCACCGCGACGACACGCGTTGTCCAGACGCGCGTCCACAACGTGTCCACCGGTGACGTGATCATCAGCGAGGTGACCGTCGGCGACGTGTCGGTCGGCGACATGTCCATCAGTGACCCACCGTCGTGGACGAGATCGCCGGTGGCGCGTCGAGGCACCTCAC
>NZZV01000223.1 GCA_002698945.1 Acidimicrobiaceae bacterium | reverse complement strand
ATTGAGTTCGCCCGGATTGCGCTGCCCCTTCGGCACCGTCGCTGGTTCGAAGGTGGCGTTGCGGTCCCGCGGCACGGCCAAGGTGTCCTTGCCGACCTCGGTCGTCACCGTCTTGGGATACGAGCCGTTGCGGGAGTTGCCCGAGTTCCGGCCCTCGACGGCGTGCGCCTCGTAGCCGAGATGATCCGTCATCTCCAGCTCGAGTCCGGTCTGGAGCACGTGGCGGACCAGATCGGTCAACAGCCCACCGTCACCGGTCAACTCGACCCCGTCGTGGCGGGCCTGTTCCACCAGCGCGGTCGCCCACTCGCGCATCGCCGGTTCGTCCCCGGGCAACGGCACCGCCGCCGGCGGTCCGCTCGTCGTCTCGTTCGTCGTCGCGATGTCTGTGTTCGTAGTCATCAAAGTGATCCTCTCTGGCCCACCCCCATCGGGTGGTGGACCCTCAGATCACGCTCCGGTTACACACAGAATCGGACGGTCCCCGGAACCCTGTCCGGCGGCCGGCTTCCGGCGAGATGTACATTCAACGTCGTCGACTGTCGTGCTGCGTGCGCGGCTTGCGGACGGATTGGCGAGCTTGATCGCCGGAGCTACGGGGTGCTCGTGTCCGTCTGTTTGGGCTGCAGCGTCTGGTAGAGCAGCGGGCCGATGAGTCGGGCGAGGTGTTCGTCGATGGGGATCTGTGCGGAGAGCTCGTTTCGGTGCACCGCGGTCTCGATGGAGTGTCTGAGGTCGGCGACGGTGAGGTCGTGGATCTCGGCGCGGAGTTTCCGGAAGTGCGGGGAGTTGCGGGCAAGGTGGAGAAGAGCTTCGTGGACAGCGACGACGGTCGAGTCGCTCGCGTAGTGGGTGAGGGCGGCGAGTGCGTCATCGATCCCGTTGGTCGGGGGCAGGTCGGATCTGGCGCTGCTGGTGATCGCGCGGAGTGCGTCCTCGAGTAGCTCGTCGAGCGTGCGCCAGTGGCGGTAGATGGTGGCTTTGGAGACCTGGGCGCGTGCGGCGATGGATTCGGCGGTGATCGTTGCTACGCCGGTCTCGGTGAGCAGTTCGCCGATGGCACGGATGATCGCGGCGCGACTTCGTTGGACGCGGGGGTCGATGTCGTCACCGGCGGCGTTCATGGCGAGTCGGTGGTGGGTTGACAATCGAGTTCGGCGGTCAGGTGGTCGAGACCGCGTTCGACGAGGTCCGCGATCCGGCGCCGGGTGATGGCTGCATGGTGGTGCGGGGCGAGTGCGACGTGGACCCAAATCTCGGTGCCGGGGATGATCATGGTTCGATCGATCGAGTGCGCGATCGAACGAACGGTGAGGAAGGCGTGAAAGCCGATTCCGTCGACGGTGCCGTCGGATGTGAGGGAGCGTGTGTCGGCGTCCCAGGTCTCGTTGGCGATGTGGACGCGGAGTCGGCCCGAGCGGGTGCTGAGCGACCATTCATGACAGGTGTTGGGGATGCCGAACCACGCCTTGACAGCGTCGGCGGAGCCGAGGTGTTGATCGGCGGCGGCTGGCACGCACAACAGTCGGCGATGGTGGTCGTGGGTCGTGCCGTGTTCGCCGCTCACAGCGATCACCCAGTGCTCGAGGTGGCGGTTCGTCGCTGCCGGAGTCCGCTAGCGGCGGTGTAGACGGCGGCGGCGAGCGCGATGGCGGCGGCGAGGAGCATGGCGGGGCGCATGCCGTCGGCGAACGCGTGTCGTGCCGCGTCGGCGATCGCGGGGCCGTCGGGTCCGGCCTGTGCGGCCGCGGCCAGCGCGCCGCCGATGCCTTCCTTGACAGGTTCGGCGAGGTCGGCGGGAAGCGCGTCGGCGGTTTCGGAGATGTTGTTGCGGTATTGGGCGTTGAGGACCGATCCGATGAGTGCGATGCCGATCGCGCCGCCCATCTCGCGGACGGTGTCATTGAGGGCGGAGGCGACGCCTTGCTTCTCTTCGGGGAGTGAGGCGGTGATGGCGGTGGTGGAGGGGCTCATCGCGAGTCCGACTCCGGCGGCGAGCACGATCAGTGGGGGAAGCACCGACACGTAGCCGCGGTCGATGTCGGCCGTGACGGCGAGCAGGATTAGACCGGCCGCAACGAGCACCATGCCGGTGACGACGGTGCGCCGGTAGCCGACGCGGTGGGCGATTGTGGGGGCCAGGGTGGAGAGGGGCATCATGACGGCTGCCATCGGGAGCAGTCCCGATGCGGCCCGTAATGCGCTGTAGCCGAGGGCCGCTTGGAGGAACTGCACGAGCACGAGGAACAGCGCGAACATCACCGCGAAGACGACGAAGAGGTTGACCGATCCGGTCGCGAGTCCTGGGTTGGTGAAGATGCGGACGTCGAGCAGGGGATGGTCACGACCGAGCTCGACCCAAATGAAGCCGATCAGGCCGAGGATGCCGGCGATGAAGCCGACGAGCGTGATGATGTCGGTCCAGCCGCGTTCGGGCCCTTCGTGGAACGCCAGCACGAGGCTACCGACCGCGATCACCGACAGGATCGACCCGGCCACGTCGAAGCCGGCTTCGACGTGCTCGCGCGAATGGGGGACGACGGTCAGCGCTCCGATGAGTGAGATGACCGCAACGGCGACTGGGAACGCGAACACCCATCGCCAGGTCGTGTTGTCGATGATCGCGGCGGAGACGAACAGGCCGATGATGCCCCCGGCGCCGGCGACACCCGCCCACGTTCCGACCGCTTTGGCGCGTTCGTGGGCGGGAAAACTGGTGGTGATCACCGACAACGTGACCGGCATGATCATCGCGGCGGCGATGCCGGCGAGGAGCCGGAGGGCGATCAGCGCGGCCGGGCTCTCGACGAACGCTGACGCGGTGTTGACGATGGCGAACGAGACGAGTCCGATGATCAGGACCGGTTTACGGCCCCACCGATCACCGATCGCGCCGACCGGCATCAGCAGGGCGGCGAGCGCGAGGGTGTAGCCGTTGATGATCCACAGCAGCTGGCTTTGCGAGGCGTCGAGGTCCTCGGCAAGTGCCTGTTGCGCGACGTTCAGGCCCGACACCGAGGCGATCACTGCGATCAGCGCGATGCACATCGTGATCAGGATGAGGCGACGTTGTCGCGGGTCGTCGATCGCCTCGTCGTCGGTGTGCGGATCGGTCGGCTCGAGGAGCACGGCGTCGGGTGCGTCGTGAGGATCGTGGGGGTTCACGTCGTTCCTGTTCGGGGAGTCGATTGCTGCTGATTGGCGTGGTGGATCCGGTCGAGGAAATCGATGACGGCGTTCGTGAAAGCGTCGTTGTCGTCGCCGGCGACCATGTGGCCGGTGCCGGACACGTCTACGGACTCGGCGTGCGGCACGGCGGCGAGGAACTCTGCGACGGTGTCGGTGGAGACGAGATCGGAGAGCGCGCCGCGTACCAGCAGGACGGGCGCTGTGATACGCCGGGCTCCGTCGAGCAGCAGTTCAGCGATGACGTCGTAGCGTCGACTCGCTGCGTCGCTGTCTCCACCGATCGCGTCCAGTTTGCTGGTGATGAACGCCGGGTCCCAACGCCAGATCCAGCGGCCGTCGTCGCGTCGTCGGAGCACCTTCCTCAGCCCGTCGAGGTTGTCGGGACGTGGCCGGTGTGGGTTGTAGGCGGCGATCACGTCGGATGCATCCGCAAGGCTCGCGAATCCGTCGGGGTGGGCGGCCATGAACCCGACGATGCGCCGTGCTCCGTCGGGTTCCATGCGCGGGGTGACGTCGACGAGGACCACCCCGCCCCACAGGTCAGGCGGGGCGAGTCGGTGCGCGGCGAGGATAGTCATACCACCCATCGACGCGCCGACGACCACGGGGTCGCCGGGCTCGTCGAAGCGGTCGCGGATCGCGAACAGGTCGTGGGCGAGTTGCTCCATCTCGTACTCGCCGGTGGGGTCCCAGTCGCTGTCGCCGTGCCCCCGAGTGTCGTAGACGACGACCCGATGTCCGTGCGCGTGGAGGCGCTCGGCCGAGGTCGCCCAGGCATGGCGGTTCTGGCCGCCGCCGTGGAGCAGGAGCACGGTCGGCCGGTCGGGGTCGGCGTGCGGGTAGATGTCGACGGCGAGCGTGATGCCGTCACTCGTGACGATGCGTTCGTGGAGAGGGGTCATGCCAATTCGGCGATCGATGTCGTGTCTCGGACGTCGATGTGGTCGCGCAGCGGGAGCTCGCGGATCGTGGCAGCGGAGACGATGCCGACGACCGTCTGACCCAGCGCCGCCAACAGCAGACCGGTCATCAGGCCGGCGATGATGATCGACTTGTCGCGATGTGACAGCTCGACCGGAGCGCTCACGACACCGACACCTCCAGCGATTCCAGGCCACGCAACGTCAAACCCGGTCGCCACCGCAACGCCCGGTCGCTCTCGATCGTCGGGAAACGGGCCAGCAGCCGTTCGAACACCACCTCACCTTCGAGACGCGCCAACGGCGCCCCCAGGCAGAAGTGGATCCCAGCGGCGAAGGCAAGATGCTGCTGCCCGGTGCGGCCCACGTCGAACCGATCCGGATTCGGATACCGAGCCGGGTCGCGGTTCGCCGCGCCGAGCAGAGTCAACACCACCTCCCCCGCCCGAACGAGCACTCCGTCGATGTCGGCGTCCTCGAGCGCGGTACGGGCGTCGAGCTGCACCGACGGCTCGAACCGCAACATCTCCTCGACCGCGTTCGGGATCAACGCCGGTTCGCCCCGCAACCGCTGCAACTGGTCGTGGTGATTCAGCAGCGCTGCGAGCCCGTTGCCGATCAGGTTCGTCGTCGTCTCGAATCCCGCCGCGAACAGCAACACGACCGTCGCGACCAGCTCATCCTCCGACAACCGGTCACCGCCGTCGCGCAGCTCGATCAGCGCCGACAGCAGATCGTCCGATGGGCTCGCTCGCCGAGACGCGATCAACGAACGGACGTAATCGTTCATCGCCTCGCTCGCGCGTTCAGCTCGGATCACCACATCGCGACTCGTCATCGGCTCCAACGCAGCGCTTGCGTCACGCACCAACGGCCGAAACTGATCCCGATCCTGCTCGGGTATCCCCAACAACTCGCCGATCACCCGGACCGGCAATGGGAACGCGAGCACGTCCATCACGTCACCCCCGCCGTCGGCGGCGAGATCGTCGAGGATCGCGTCGACCATAGCGGTGACCGCTGACCGCATCTCGGCGACGCGCCGTGGGGTGAACTCCCTCGACACCAGACCACGCAGGCGGGTGTGGTCGGGCGGGTTCGCGCGCAACATCGAGTGTCGGGAGATGATGGGCACCTCCCGCTGCGCTGCGTCCGGTGCCGAGCCGAAGATGCGCTGCGCCTCGTCGCTCTTGCCGAACCGAGGATCACGCAACACCGTGCCGCAGTCGTCGAACCTCGACACGACCCACAGTGGCAACACCTCGCTGCGATGCACCGGCGCCAGTTCGCGAAGGCGCTGATACACCGGGTACGGATCGGCGCGCACCTCCGGGTCCGAGAACAAGGACACCAAGAGATCGTCGGGCGAGCCGGCCGCGCCGTCGAGATCAGTGGCCATGATCGTCCTCCGCGGCTCTCCGATCGACCCGCTCCTTGCCCAGCCCTTCGAACACGACCTGGAGGATCGCGTCGGTTCGATCTGTGGTTCGATCGCTCGGGGCGAGCAGCTGCTCCAGCCCGGAGACGAGCACCGCGCCGTGAACGACCGATGCTGCGGCGTGGACGTCGAGCACGTGCAAGGAGCCATCGTCGACACCCGCCTGCAAGACGGCCCTCAAGGGGGCCCTGATCGCTCGGTCCACGCCGCGCGCGATGTCGACGAGCGAT
Source organism: Acidimicrobiaceae bacterium (assembly GCA_002698945.1). Lineage (GTDB taxonomy): Bacteria > Actinomycetota > Acidimicrobiia > Acidimicrobiales > Ilumatobacteraceae > Ilumatobacter. Next base: position 20,900 of record NZZV01000223.1, on the reverse strand, counting down.
GCGGCCCGCCCGAGTTCGGCGAACAACAGTCGATACGTCGCGCCGTGCGATGCGATGAACGCTAGGTGCTCTCGGAGCACGCGCTCCAGCCGCTCACGCCCGGTGCCGGGAACCGCTGCTGCCGTCTCGATCCGTTCCGCCATGTCGTCCAGCGTCGAGGAGAGGAGATGGGCGAGGATGTGCTCTTTGCCCGGGAAGTAGTAGTACAGGGTCGCGCGCGGAATCCCGGTGATGCGGGCGACCTCGTCGACCCGGGTTGCCTCGAGTCCGTGCTCCGCGAACAGATCTGCGGCGAGCGCCAACCTCTCGGCGAGACCGCTCGGAAGCGTCCTGACCGCCGCCGCTGACACCGACATCACTCGTGTTCCCGACCACGAGCGTCGCGGATGCAAACAGACGGCCACTCGACACCCGGACGGCGCTGTATGACGCGCACGCGCGACCAGATCGGTGCGATGGCGTGGGGAGTGGTGCTTGTACGATGAATCTGGACGATGCGTCCAACTATAGAACGACGTTCCGGTCGAGGTGTAACAAGGCGAGACAGACTGGCTACTTCGTTGCACTCGTTCGATTGCAGCGGATGGCCCAGTCCAGCCGGTGAGACCCGCCGAACAAGCGTGGAGGTTATGCCGCCACCGCTGAGCCTCGGGCCGGTGCCTGCTCAGCGACTCGTCGAATGCTCCAGATCAACGCTGATGCTGCGGATCAGGTCTTCGGGGCGACGATCGTCACCGTGCCCTGGGCCGCACAGACCCCTACGCCGTCGTTGGTGATGTCGATCCGGGCGACGCCGCTGCGTTTGCTCAGTGAGATGATGTCGGCCGTGGCGATGCAGATCCCGCCCGACACCGGGCGGAGCAGGTTCAGCTTGAACTCCGTGGTCGCGACCCATGCACCTTTGGGTATCACCGGGTAGAACACGACGCCCAGGCAGTGGTCGACGAACGCCGACAGGCAGCCCCCGTGGAGGTTGCCGAATGGCGTGAGGAGGTCGTCACGGGCATCCATCTCGGCGACCAGCCGGCCGGGGCCCAGTTCCGCGTGTCGGAAGTCGAGATACCCCGAGATGCCGCCGGCCGCGGTCGCGGCGCCGAGCATGCGGTCTGCGATCCGTTCGTCGAACTGCGCGAATTCCATCGAGTCCCCCGTTTCGGTCCATCGTCGACCACGTCGAGCTCAGCCTATTTCGATCATGGCTCTCGACAGCGACAATGAGACATTAGTAGGTTGTTGTTGCATACGTCGAATCGACGACGACGAGGGAGAAGACGATGAGTGACGGGCAGCGAGCGAGCGTGGACGGCCTTGGTCCGACGGACGACTGGGGTCGCGATCTCGACATACTCGACCACCGCTTCGTCGATGATCCTGCCGCCGTGTGGCGAGAGCTCCGAGACGGGTGTCCGGTCGCGTTCACCGAGCGCCGCGGCCGAGCGTGGATGCCGGTCCGGTACGACGACATCGCCACGATCGCGAACGACACGACGCACTTCTCGTCGCGTCGCGTCGGCGTGATCGACCTGCCGGACAGCCAGCGCGAGGGCCGGCCGCTGCTTACGGCCCCTCCGATCACGTCCGATCCACCCGACCACACCTGGGCCCGACGGATTTTACTTCCTGCATTCTCGCCCCATCAGATCGAGGTGATGACGCCGATCACCCGAGCCGTCGCACGCGAGCTGGTCGACGGATTCGCCGACCGCGGGCAGTCGGACGCCGCGCGGGACTACGCCCAGCACATCCCGGTGCGTGTGATCGCCCACATGCTCGGTGTGCCGGCGAGCGACGAGGACATGTTCACCGACTGGGCGGTGCGGATCCTCCAAGAAGGGTTCAACGACCTCCAAGCGAGCCTCGATGCGATCATCGAGGTGCTCCAGTACTTCGGCGTGCGCATCGACGAGCGCTCGGCCATCGCGCACGAGGACAGACCCGACGACTTGATCACCCTGCTCCTGGGGACGGACGTGGGGGGCGCGCCGCTCGACCGCAAGCACCTTCTCGGAACGTGCTTCCTCCTCCTGCTTGCCGGCATCGACACGACCTGGAGTGCCCTCGGATCATCGCTGTGGCACCTCGCCACCCATCCCGACGACCAGGCAAGGCTCCGCGCCGAACCGGAGCTGCTCGATGCAGCGATCGAGGAGTTCCTCCGCTTCTACAGCCCGGTCACGATGGCGCGCGAGGTGCTCGACGACGTCGACGCGGTGGGGTGCCCGATGCACGCCGGTGACAAGGTGCTGATGTCGTTCCCGGCTGCCAATCGCGACCCGGCGCATTTCGACGACCCGGATACGTTCGTGATCGACCGACAGCACAACCGTCACGTCGCGTTCGGCAAGGGCATCCACCGCTGCCTCGGCTCGAATCTGGCACGCATGGAGCTGAAGGTGGCGCTCGAGGAGTGGCTCGCCCGTATCCCGACGTTCGAGATCATCGACCCCGACGCGGTCACGTGGACGGGCGGTCAGGTGCGCGGGCCGCGCACGATCCCCGTCCGTTGGTAGCCGGTCGCGCTGGTGAGGGAACGCCGATCGGGCTCAGCGCTCGCGGGCGATGACCGGGAGTAGGAATCGCTGGAGGAGGGCGTGCAGCCCGTCGCGGCTGCGGTGACGCGGGCCGCGGACTGTCAGCAAGCTGAGAATCGTGCGCAGGATCCACTCGGACGCCTCGTCGACCGACACGCCCGGCCGGACCTGCGCCCAGTGGGCAGCGAAAACGGGCCGCAGGAACTCGGTCACCAACTCGAACAGGGCAACCGACGTGCCCTCGGCGAAGCCGACACCAGCGAGGTAATCGTCACTCTTGAACAACAGGCCGATCGTCTCGTCACGTGTCGCGGCGCGGAGCGTGACCTCCACGAACTCGAGCACCGCGCCACCCAGGTCGGGCTGTCCGGCGATCCGCGGCTGGATCTTCTCCAGGTAGCGCTCGGTGGCCCGCAGGATCACGCCTGACATCACCGCGTCTCGCCCGGCGAAGTACCGGTAGACCGTCGCACGAGACACACGGGCCTGCTTGGCGATGTCGTCCATCGTCGTGGCGCCGATTCCGCTGCGTTCGAAGCACGCTTCGGCTGCGTCGAGCAAGAGATCTCGAGCCGTGCCTGGATCCCCGGGCGGAGCTGCACCCCAGCGCGTCGTTGAGTTGGTCACGACACCAGTATGCCCCGAGTGCCCTCGCGCGAACGCCGTGTCGGCGATCAGACGCCTCGTCGAAGGTCGATCGCTCCGCGTTGCGCCGACCCGGCACGATGTGACACGCTGCGCCAGATGTCTCATTCGTAGAGCCGTGGCGGCTTCCCGCCGGTAGGAGACGCCGCAATCCGACAGGAGGATCGAGATCATGGGGACACTGAACGGCAGAGTCTGCATCGTCACCGGCGCCGGCCGTGGGCTGGGCCGGGAGCACGCGCTGCTGCTGGCGTCGGAGGGCGCGATTGTCGTCGTCAACGACCTCGGTGGAGCGGCTGATGGCACTGGTGCCGATCGGGGTCCGGCCAACGAGGTGGTCGAAGAGATTCGATCCGCTGGCGGGGAGGCGATCGCCAACACGGACTCGGTGACCAGTTGGTCGGGCGCCGAGCGGCTGGTCCAGGACGCGCTCGAGGCCTATGGCCGGGTCGACGTCTTGGTGAACAATGCCGGGATCCTCCGTGACCGCTCGCTCGCCAACCTGGAGGAAGCGGAGTGGGATGCGGTGATCGATGTCCACCTCAAGGGCCACGCGGCGCCGACGCACTTCGCCGCCGTCCACTGGCGGGAGCGGTCCAAGGCCGGCGAGTCCGTGCATGGCTCGGTGATCAACACCGCGTCGGGCGCGATGCTCGGGAACCCGGGGCAGACGAACTACAGCGCGGCCAAGGCTGGTATCGCAGCGATGACGCTCGTGGAGGCGATGGAGCTCGGCCGGTACGGCGTTCGTGCGAACTGTCTGGCTCCGCTCGCCCGCACCCGGCTCACGCTCCAGACTCCCGGCGTCGGCGACGCAGTCGCCCCACCCGACGACGGGTCGTTCGACCTGTTCCACCCGGCCAACGTCTCTCCGCTGGTCGCGTACCTGGCGTCCGCCGACTGCCCGTTCACCGGCGGGGTGTTCCACGTCGGCGGGAACGAGGTCGGGCTGTACGGCGGCTGGCACCTGGCGGACGGCGCGGTGATCACCACCGATGGGTCCTTCACCGTCGAGGAACTCGCTCGGCGTGCCCCATCCCTCCTCAGGGGCCGCGGACCGCTCGCCTCCGTCGTGACCTCGGTCGCCGACACGATGCAGCACTTCGGCCGGCGCGGGAGCGACTGAGCGTGGGTTTGGTGCCCGCGGATCCCCGCCTGTTCCGGTTGGCCGCCCCTGACGAGGACCGACCCCGACTGCTCGGCTCCCATGCGGAGGCGAGCGGGCTGTACTTCTGGCCACGGCGGAGGCGCTGCCCGGTGTCCGGCGCCACCGTGGCGGACTGCGACCTCAGCCCCAAAGGCGTGCTGTATGCCTGGACGTTCCTGCACGTACCCCGGATGGGGAGCATCTCGTTCGATGATACGGGCGGGTACGGGGTCGGCCAGATCGACCTCCCCGAGGGTGTGCGGATCCAGGCGCCGCTCGTCGGCACCCCTGACGACTGGCAGATCGGCACGACCATGGCCCTCACGACGTTCCCCGTCGGTGAGGACGACGAGGGCAACGAGATCGTCACCTTTCGCTTCGAGGCGGTGCACTGATGGGCACGCGGCTGGGCCAGCCGGTGTACGTGATCGGCGTCGGGATGCACCCGTTCAACAATGACGGGTTGCCATCGGCGTCGATGGCCGACGTCGCCGGCATGACGGCACTCGCCGACGCCGGGATCGAGTTCCGAGAGGTCGGTGCCCTCTACAACGGCTACCTCGGCGGTGGTGTCACCAGCGGAGTGACGATCGCGAAGGAGTTCGGCCTGACGGGCATCCCGGTCACCCACGTCGAGAACGCCTCGGCGACCGGCTCGTGCGCGTTCGGCGAAGCCGTGCACGCCGTCGGCGGCGGACGCGTCGACGTGGCGATGGCGCTCGGATTCGACGACATGAACCGCATGCGCGGGCTCGGTGGCGGCAAGCGGCGGCGGGTCGGCGCCGAGGACATCATGCTGCCCGCTGCGTTCTTCGCGATGTGGGCGACGCGGCGAATGCACGAGGTGGGCACCACCGAGCGCACGTTCGCCGAGATCGCCGCCAAGAACTGGAACCACGCCCGGAGCAACCCGATGGCCCAACGACGGGCGGACCACGAGGTCACCGTCGACGAGGTCTTGGCGTCGACCATGATCTCGTACCCGCACACCTCGATGATGGCGTGCGCCGCAGGCGGCGGTGCCGCGGCGGCGATCGTCGCCACACGGGAGGTGGCAGAACGCGTGGCCGACGGACGTCCGCTCGTGCGGGTCGCCGCTTCGCAACAGCGCTCTGAGACGTACACCGACGGTCACGTCTTCCTCGGCGCGGTCATCGGTCCGGCCCAGATGACACGCGACACCGCCGGCGACGCCTACGAGCAGGCCGGCCTCGGCCCGGGCGATCTCGACCTCGTCCAGGTCCACGACGCGTTCCCTGTCGAGGAGCTCGTCTACTACGAACTGCTCGGAATCTGCGGCGACGGCGACGGAGATCGTCTCGTGGCCGAAGGGGCCACCCGGCTCGGTGGCCGGATCCCGTTCTCGACCGATGGCGGCCTCACCGCCCGCGGCCATCCGGGCGGACCGACCGGCCTCGCCCAGATCCACGAGACCACCCTCCAGCTCCGTCACGAGGCCGGGGCCCGTCAGGTCGACGGCGCCCGGACCGGTCTGTGCCACATGGCCGGCGCGGGCTCGGTCTGCGTCGTCCACATCCTCCAGCGAGAAGGCTGAACACCATGAGCAAGCTCCCGATCAACAGCGACCTCGTCGGTCTCGCGACCGAGCCGATCACCCACGCCTGGACCGAGCGCGACACGATGTTGTACGCGCTCGGGGTCGGCTGCCGACCCCCCGACGACCTCGACTTCGTCTACGAAGGCCGCGGTCCGAAGGTGCTGCCGACCTTCGCGGTCATCCCCGGCCTCCGGGCGATGGGCCGCGCCATGCAACAGATCGACATCAACCTCGCCGCCCTGCTCCACGGCGAGCAGTCGGTCGTGACCCATCGAGCGATTCCGGCGACCGGGACCGCCACGGTCACGGGCCGGGTCGCGAATGTCTGGGACAAGGGCAAAGCGGCCGTGATCGAGTTCGAAGGATCGGCCACCGACGACGACGGACCACTCTTCGATGTCACCGCCAGCCTGTTCGTCATCGGTGGCGGCGGTTGGGGCGGCGAGCGCGGGCCGAGCGCATCGTCGGCGGCACAGCCTCCAACGCGTGAGCCGGATGTCGTCGTCGAGCGCGACACCCGCCCCGAGCAGGCGGCGATCTACAGGCTTTCCGGCGACATGAACCCGATGCACATCGACCCCGACTTCGCTACCAAGGCCGGCTTCCCTGGCCCCTTCAACCACGGCCTGTGCACCTTCGGCATCGTCGGACACAGCGTCCTCGCCGCGTGGTGCGATGGCGATGTCGAACGGTTCGCGTCGATCTCGGGACGGTTCGCCGACCAGGTCTGGCCGGGCGACACGATCATTACCCGCGTCTGGGACAACGGAGATGTCGCGGTCGTCGAGGCCACGACACAGCGGGGCAACGTCGTCATCTCCAGTGGGACGGCAACCCGACGGTGAGCGTCGACCCTCGCACTCCGGTGGTCGTGGGCGTGGGTGAGCTCACCCACCGTGGCGACGTCGTCGACCCGATCACGCTTGCGGTAGAGGCGGCACGCCGCGCGATCGATGACACGGGCGCGGCGGCCCTTCGCCGGATCGACACCGTCGCCACCCCGGGCATCCTGCTGATCCCTCGGGACAACCCGGCGAACCGGATCGGCGATGCGCTCGGCCTTCCCGCCGGACGCCGGATCAGCTGCCCGGTCGGTGGCAACACCCCGCAGTACCTCGTCGAGGTGCTCGGGCGCGACATCATGCGCGGGTCGATCGACGCCGTACTGATCGTCGGCGCGGAGAGCGGGGCGTCCGCCCGCCGCCAGCGGTCCGGACGACCGCTCCCGGAACTCTCGCCGGCCGAGCACCACGACGAATCGCTGGGCGACGCGCGCCCAGGTCTCAGCCAGGCCGAGCACGCTGCAGGGCTGTACTGGCCGCACGAGGTCTACCCGATCTTCGAGTCCGCCATCGCGGCGCGGGCCGGACGGACGCTCGACGAGCAGCGCGCGTGGTTGGGGCACCTGATGGCGCCGTTCACGGAAGTGGCCGCGCATCACCCCCACCGAGCCTGGTTCCCCCTGGCGCGCACGCCGGCCGAGCTCTCCACCGAGACGCCGGGCAACCGGATGGTGTGCGAGCCGTACACGAAGCTGCTGAACAGCATCCTGACGGTCGACATGTCGGCCGCATTCGTCTTGATGGCGGCCGAGGTGGCGCAGGAACTCGGCGTCGCGCGTGACCGGTGGGTGTTCCCGTGGGCGGCCGCCACGTGCAACGACGTCTACTTCCCTGTGCAGCGCCCCGAGCTCGGCCGGTCCCCCGGCATTCGGGTTGCTGGTGACGCGGTGCTCGGTGCGGCCGGCGCGTCGATCGAGGACATCACGTGGTTCGACCTCTACTCCTGTTTCCCCGCTGCGGTCGAGGCCGCGGCCGAAGCTCTCCGTGTCGACCCGTTCGACCCGCGTGGACTCACCGTCACCGGGGGTCTGCCGTACCACGGCGGTCCGGGCAACAACTACGTCACACACTCGATCGTGGAGATGGCGCGACGGTGCCGCGAGCGCCCCGACGGCTTGGGTCTCGTATCGGGGCTCGGTTGGTACATCACGAAGCACTCGCTCGGACTCTGGTCGGCCAGTCCGCCACCGGAGCGCTTCCAGACACCCGACACGTCCGCGGCACAAGCAGCGATCGACGACAGCGCCCTCGACGTCGCGCCCACGACCGAGGCAACGGGACGAGCGACGATCGACGGGTACACGGTGGTTCACCACGGGGAGTCCGGACCCGCCGAGGTGCCCGTCTTCGCACGGCTCGCCGACGGCCGACGCGTGGCCGCCCGCACCACCGACCACGAGATCGCCCGCGCCATGTCCGGCGGCCAGCACGTCGGCACCACCATCGAGCTTCGACCGGGTCCCGACCACGTGGAGTTCAAGCTCACATGAGCGCAGAAGCCCTCGTCCTCACGGGCGAGCGTCGCCTCGAGCGACGCTCGTTCCGCATCCCCGACGTCACCGCGGACTCGGCGCTCCTGCGCGTCGAGGCATGCGGCCTGTGCGGGACCGACCATGAGCAATACAGCGGACATCTCTCCGCTCCGTTCGCATTCATCCCGGGCCACGAGATCGTGGGCGTTCTCGAGGAAGTCGGTCATGACGCCGAGGCGCGGTGGGGNCTGTCCGCCGGTCAGCGAGTCGCNGTNGAAGTGTTCCGNTCNTGCCGCGANTGCGAGCCGTGTGTCCGCGGGGAGTACCGGCGCTGCGTCCGCAACGGGCTNGCGACGATGTTCGGNTTCGTCGACGTCGACATCGAGCCNGGACTGTGGGGCGGCTACGCGACGCANCTGCACCTCCCNTCGGACGCAATGCTGCTCCCNNTCCCCGACGACCTCGACCCGGTGATGGCCACGATGTTCAATCCNCTCGGGGCCGGCATCCGATGGGGCGCCACCATCCCTGCGACCCAGGCCGGCGATGTCGTCGTCGTGCTCGGGCCAGGCATCCGCGGGCTGTGCGCAGCGGTCGCCGCCAAGGAGGCCGGTGCTGCGTTCGTCGCGATGACCGGGCTCGGCGCGCGCGACGCCAACCGGCTCACGCAGGCGCCAGCATTCGGAGTCGACCTCACGATCGATGTCGCCGACTCCGACCCGGCAGCGGCGCTCAAGAGGGCGACCGGAGGACTCGCTGACGTCGTCGTCGACGTCACCGCCAAAGCGCCGACAGCGTTCGCTCAAGGCCTCGCGCTCGCTCGCCCCGGCGGAACGATCGTCGTCGCCGGGACCCGCGGCGGCGGCGGTGCTCCCGAGTTCGAACCCGACCACATCGTCTACAAGGAGCTCCGCATCATCGGGTCGCTCGGGGTCGACTACCCGGCCTACCAGGCGGCGATCGACCTGCTCGTGACGCGCCGCTGGCCCTTCGACCAACTCACCCGCCAGGTGGTCGGCTTCGATGAGCTGCCGGGCCTGCTCGATGTGATGTCTGGAGCCGACACCACCACGACCCCGCCGCTGCACGGAATCGTGGCGCCACCCGCGTAGCGCCCGAGCGCCAGTATCGAAAGGAAACCACCATGGCCGACGGACAACGAATCCCGATGCTCGAAATCGACGAGGCACGACGGCGCGCCGTCGAACGCGGCATCCCCGAGAACATGGCCGAGCTCTCCGTGTTCCGGATCGCGCTGCACCAGCCCGGCGTCGCCGCTGGTCTCAACGGGATGCTCCATGAGCTCTTGTGGAAGGGCGTGCTCGACGCACGGCTGCGCGAGCTGATCATCATGCGCATCGGCTGGGCGACGGGCTCGCAGTACGAATGGACCCAGCACTGGCGGGTGGCTCGGATGCTCGACGTACCCGAGCGCGACCTGCTCGGCGTCCGCGACTGGGAGACGGCCGACCACTTCGGTCCCCGGGAGCGGGCGGTGCTGGCCGCCACCGACGAGACCCTGATCCACGGCACGATCTCCGACACGACGTGGACGGAGTGCCGGTCGGTGTTCGACGACGATCCCGCCGTGCTCGTCGAACTGGTCGCGGCGATCGGGAACTGGCGGCTCTTCTCTGCGCTGCTGCGCTCGCTCGACGTCCCGCTCGAGGACGACGTCGAACCATGGCCGCCCGACGGAACGGCCCCGCACCTCTCGGAGGCGATGTGAGCGGGTGGAACCTCGCCGACATCTGGGAGACGGTGGACTTCCATGACGGGTTCCTCGGCGGGCACACCGAATGCTCGGCCCGTCACGAGGTAGGAGCGGGACGCCCGTGACGAGTGACGTCTGGGGCGGGTGTGCGATCGTCGGGGTCGGCGAGACCGATTACGTGCGGGGTGGCGATCGTCACGTGTGCGACCTGATCCTCGACGCGGCGATCGAGGCGATCTCCGATGCCGGGCTGACCCCCGCCCACATCGACGGCATCATCCCCCCGCCCGGCTACATGAGCACCGAGGAGATCGCCGCCCATCTCGGCGTGCCCGACGTCGCCTACCACGCGTCCATCCTGATGGGAGGAGCATCCCCGACGGCGTCCCTCCAGACCGCCGCGATGGCGATCGCCGCCGGTGTGGCCGACACGTTCCTGATCTGCATGGGCTGGAACGGCTACTCCGCGCTCCGGCCCAAGCCCGATGCCAGACCGACGAAGCGGACGATGAATCTCGGGCCGATGGGTGAGACGGTCCGGAACCTCTACGCCCCGTACGGGTTGATGTCCGCCGCGCAGCACTACAGCCTCTACCTGCGCCACTACGTCGAACGCTACGGGGTGCCCGAGGACGCCGCGGCCGCCGTTGCGCTCACATGCCGCGACCATGCTCAGCTCAACCGCAAGGCGCTGATGCGAGGTCGACCGCTCACGCGCGACGAGTACGACGCGGCGCCGTTCATCGCCGAGCCGTTGCGGAAGTTCGACTGCTGCGTCGAGACGGACTGCGCGACGGCGATCGTCGTGACGAGCATCGAGCGCGCACGCGATCTGCCACATCCTCCCGCCGTGTACCTCGGAGGCGCCGAGGGGCATCCGCAACCCGCCGACGAGATCGCCAACCGACCCGACCTGCTCGAGCTCGGCATCCACCGCGCCGCGCCGCGAGCGTTTGCTCGTGCCGGCATCGCGCCGACCGACGTTGATGTGCTGGAGATCTACGACTGCTTCACCTACGTCGTCCTGCTCCAGCTCGAGGCGCTCGGTTATGCCGAACCCGGCGACGCAGCGTCGTTCGTCGCCGACGGCAACATCGGCCTCGAAGGCCGCTACCCGATGAACACTCACGGCGGACTGCTCTCCCAGGGCCACTGCTGGGGATTGAACCATGTGGTCGAAGCCACCCGGCAGTTGCGCGGCACCGCAGACGCGCAGGTCCCAGATGCCGAGGTCGCGCTCGTCACTGGCTACGGCGACCTCGGGGACGGCAGCGTCGCGATCTTGGGGAAGGATCGGTGATGAGCCGACCGACAAAGACGTACGTTCCATCACCGGAATGGATCGTGCTCGACTGGCACCACGCCTGTATCGAGACCGACGCCCTCTGCATCCAGCAGTGCGACAAGTGTGGACGGTGGCGTCATCCGCCGCGCCGGTGCTGTCCCGACTGCTTCTCGGACTCGTACGAATTCCGACCGGTAGCGGGAACCGGCTCGGTCCGCTCGCTCGCCGTGAGTCACCGAAGCCTCGATCCCGGTTGGAACGAACGCGCCCCCTACGCGGTCCTGCTCGTCGAGCTGGACGAAGGGCCGAGCGTTCTCGCCGCGACCGATCTCTGCCCGGCCGAGATCGAGATCGGCCAACCGGTCGATCTCACGACCGAACGACGCAGCGACGACTTCTCCCTGGTCTGGGCGAACCCACGATGACGATCTCAGCACGAGGAGTACCACGATGAGCACGACCGTCCCGTCCGACGTCGACGTCGACGCCGCCGGCATCGACGCATGGCTGGACACCAACTGGAACCCCGACCTGACCGTCCGAGACTGGTGGGCCCGCGTCGCCAGCGCCGGGTTGGCGAACCCGATGCTGCCGGCACCCTACGGCCGCGGGTGGTCGCGCGGGCAAGCGAACGACCTGGCGCGCGCCATGGTGGCCCGTGACGCGCTCGGGCCGCCGGCAGGCCTCGGGATGATGCTGGCGGCACCGACCCTGCTCGCCCACGGATCACCGGAGCTGATCGAACGGTTCGTCCCGCGCATCCTCGACGGTGAGCACGGCTGGTGCCAGCTGTTCTCCGAGCCAGGCGCCGGTTCCGATCTCGCCGGGCTGCAGACACGCGCCGAGCGCGACGGCGACGAGTGGGTGATCACAGGCCAGAAGGTCTGGACCTCGCTCGGTCAGTGGGCCGACTACGGGATCCTCATCGCCCGGACCGACCCCGATCTCCCCAAGCACCGAGGCATCTCGTACTTCGCGTTCCCGATGCGCCAGGACGGCGTCGAGGTCCGCCCACTCCGGGAGATGACCGGCCGCGCCCTGTTCAACGAGGTGTTCATCGACGAAGCACGCGTGCCGCACCACTATCTGGTCGGCGAGCTCAACGACGGCTGGCGAGTCGCCAACACGACGCTGATCGTCGAGCGCAGCAGCATCGGCGGCGAGTCGGTGGCCGCGCCGAGCGCTGCCATCCCCGGCACCATTTCCGGTCACCTCGACCGCCCAGCAGGCTCGTTCGGAGACGACGTGCCGGTACTGGGTGGCGGCATGGTGGGCCCCGGCCGGCTGACGTCGCTCGTCGCTCTCGCTCGAGAGCGTGGCGCCATCGATGATCCGACGATTCGCCAAGATCTCGTGCGCTTGCACTCGCTCCTGGAGATCACGGGCTGGCACATCGGGCGGATGAAGTCCGGCAACGCCGCGACCGGGGGCGAAGGGAACCTGGCGAAACTTCGCAACAGCGACGTGACCAGGCTCGCCCGCGAGCTGGGCTGTCGCATCCTCGGCGCCGATGCGACACTCGCCGGGCCCGACGCTCCGTCAGGCGGAGAGGTGCAGGAACTGACCGTGTTCTCACCCGCCCCGTCGATCTACGGCGGCAGTGATCAAGTCCAGCGCAACATCATCGGCGAACGAGCACTCGGCCTGCCAAAAGAACCCGGCCCCGACCGCAACACCCCGTTCCGAGACCTCCCGCCCAACGGCTGAGGCGGCATCGAACTCCGAACGATGCAGAGCGCGATCAACGACCCCGGGCGAGAGCATCCAACGCTCCCGCCCGCGCCGGAGTCATCGGGGGTCGACGACGGCGACAACCTCGGACTTGAGTCCCATCAGGCCTGGGAGCTCCCGATCAGGTGAGGTCGATGAGGGCCTCAGTGACGGCGAAGCGCAACCCGTCACCGAGACCGGTGAACACGGCGAACAAGGCGACGCAGGCACCGATCAGGGTGATGTTGCGGAAGAAGAGCTGGCTCTGGATCTGCGTTTGGTCCTCGGGCATCTTCCAGAACGGGTGGAACCACACCGCCGCGGGGACGAGGAAGGCGATCAGCAGCAGGGCGCCGATGTCAGGCCAGATCCCCGCGGCGATCGACGCGCCACCGGCGGCGAGCACGATCCCCGACGGCCACGGAGCCAGCGCCGGGACCGGAAAGCCGACACCGCGGGCGTACTCAGTCATCTGAGCGCCACCGACGACGTGGCGGTAGCCGGCCATCACGAAGAAGAACGCGAACACGATCCGCCCCGCGAGCAGGACCAGGCCTGCGGTGTCACTCATTCGGCGTCCTCCTCGGTTCGACTCACCGGTGCCGGCTGCATCAGGACCCGATCGGGGCGGATCCGGACCTTGATCCGTTGCTCGCCGGGCTGGCGCATCGGATAGCTGTCGACCCCCAGGTACTTGCGTGCCAGACGGTCGATGTGTTCGTCGGCGCCGTCGGTGGTGACTTCGACCACGCTGCCCTGCACGGCGACCACCCGGAACGGGTCCTGGGAGTCGACGACCGACACCGCAACGAGGGCGGCCCGGCGCAGGTTGCGAGTCTTGGCCCGTCCCTCGGCGGTGTTGATCACGATGTCGCCGCCGTCAGTGTCGACCCACACCGGCGTGACATGCGGCCGCCCGGCGGCGTCGATCGTGGCCAGGTTGGCGATCACCGGTTCGTCCAACAGCGCTTTGGCCTCCCCATTCAAGCTCGTTTCGTTCACTCGATCCGTCCTTTCCAGCTTCCGTTCGACCCAATGGACTAACCTTAGGTGAGTGACAGACCAGAATGCCAGCGGCGAAGCGTATTGTGCCCGCTTCCACCACGCGATCGAGTTGGTCGGCCGACGCTGGACCGGGGCGATCCTGATCGCGTTGGGATGTGAACGCGACCGCTACACAGAGATCCGCGACACAATTCCCGGCCTGTCCGATCGCATGCTGTGCGACCGGCTACGCGAACTGGAGGCAGCCGGCCTCGTGCATCGCGCAGTCCACCCCACCACTCCCGTGCAGGTCCGCTACCAGCTGACCCCAAAGGGGAGAGCACTCGGCCCGGTCCTCGACAGCCTGTCCAGGTGGGCCAACGACTGGCTCGAGGCCGATCCGTGACGAGCACGACCATGAGACGGCGTTCTCCAAGTAGCCGCGAGCGTGTCTTGTAGCAAGAGGTCGCGGATGAGTTCTTCCAAGCCGCTGCCGTCCTCGTCCTCATCTGGTTTGCCGCAGGAGGTGGCGTTGCAGTCCGCCATCGATCCCCGTCGACCACGTCCAGCAGCTATCTGCAACCACTGCCACCAGCACCGCGGAGCCCGACCGTGCGCCGACCCCGACAGTTTGGTGGCTGGCGTCGCAGGCGCCGTCCGGGTTCATGAGGTTGCGCTATGCCATCGTTCCTCAGTCAAGCCCATCGACCAACGTTCGCAGCCCACGGGAGAGTTGCGTCTTCTGGGTGGGTGAGAGTAGCTCGAACAGGCGGCCGATCTCAGAGAGGCGTGGCGCCAGGGAGCACTCGGCGGCGGCCACACCGCCGTTGGTGAGCTCGAGCAGGGTGGCGCGCCGGTCGGTCGGGTGGGGGACTCGGCGGACGAGTCCTTCGTGCTCGAGACCGTCGGCGAGGGTCGTCAGGTTCCTGGCGCTGAGCCCGACGTCTTCGGCGAGGTCCTTCATGATCGCCGGTCCCTGGCAGTGCAGCACTTCGAGCACGCGCAGACCGGGGTAGGGAAGTTCGCCGGAGGCACCGTCGAGCCAACGCAAGAAGGCGTGCGCGAACCGGGCTGACAGCTCGATCAGCTCCCGGTTCGGCACCCCACCTGCTGTGTCGACAACGCCCGTCGGGTCGCTCATCCTCTAGATGGTACGGCATTCGGCTTGCGCCGAGATAGTCCGCTCGGTAATATTCTGATCTGTAACTATCTCCACCCGCAGCACCCTGGGAGTATCGATGACGACAGTGACTGACCTGCCGCTGGCCGCTGGCGCATGGCAGCTCGACCAAGCTCATTCGGGCGTGCACTTCAAGGTCCGCCACCTCGGGCTCACCAACGTGCGGGGCCGATTCAACGGCTTCGACGCCTGGCTCGAGGTCGGCGAAGACCTGGCCACGACCCGGTTCGGTGCCATCATCGAGATCGCAACGGTGGACACCAACCAACCTGACCGTGACGCCCACCTGCGTTCCACCGACTTCTTCTCCGCCGAGACCCGCCCGACGATGACCTTCGAGTCGACGACCATCGAAGATCTCGGAGACGGCGAGTACGAAGCGACCGGAGAACTGACGATCAATGGCATCACCGAGCCCGTCACACTACGGGTCGAGTTCACCGGTGTCGAGTTGCACCCCGGCGACGGGCTGCGCCACGCCGGTTTCATCGCCACCACCCAGATCCTGCGGGACGACTTCGGCATCGACTTCAACATGCCCCTCGGCGTCGACAAATACGCGCTCGGCAAGAAGATCGACATCGAGATCGACGCCCAGTTCACCGCCCCCGCCGCATCGGCGTGAACGACTCGTCCATCCCCGCGTCGCACCGAGACCCGATCGAGAACCCTCGCGTCGCCGTCCGGTCGACCGTGGGCGCCGACGGATACCCACAGTCCACGGCAGTGTTGATCCTGCTCGACGGTCAGCAGAGCCCAGGATCTTCGGCTGTCATCACAGCCAGGAGTCTCCGGCATACTCGCCTCATGAGAACCCGCGAGGGGTCGGGGTGATGGCATGAGACCAGGCCCAGCAGACGAACTTCCCGGCGAGCACCGGAGCGGTGTGGGCGCCACTCCGCGTGAGTTGGCTGTGCAAGTGGTCGTGGTCGTGAGCGCGGCGTTGCTGTACTTCGGGGTGCGCGGCTTCACGGAGGGCAGCGAGGAGATCGCCGTCCGCAACGCCGAACGGTTGCTTCGGATCGAGAACGGTCTCGGCCTCGCCAACGAGGACTCACTCCAAGCGTTGATCCTCGACCATCGCTGGCTCGTCACCTTCTTCAACTGGATCTACATCTGGGGCCACTGGCCGGTGATCATCGCCGTGCTCGCGTGGCTGTTCGTCCGTCACCGCGTGCAGTACCGGCTCCTGTTTCGGTCAATGCTGATCTCGGGCGCCATCGGGTTGATCGTGTTCGCGCTCTATCCCGTATCACCACCTCGACTGATGCCCGACGGCGAGTTCGTCGACACGGTGACCGAGCTCTCACGGAGCTACCGGGTCCTTCAACCCCCAGCGCTCGTCAACAAGTACGCGGCGCTCCCGAGCTTGCACGTCGGATGGAATCTGCTCGTCGGGATCACCGTGTTCCGCGCCTCGCGGGCCGTCTGGCTCCGTGTCTTCGCGATCGTCTCACCCCTGCTGATGATGGCGGCCGTGGTCCTCACCGGCAATCACTACGTGGTCGACGGCTTCGTCGGTTCGGCAGTCGCCGCACTCGGCCTCCTCGGCGCGATGAGGCTCGCCCGGCGGGATCGCGAACACTCCGATACCTTGCCGGTCAGCGGTCCGACTCTCGAAGCGCCCCTGTAGAACGCGTCCTCGCCGCCGCGCTCGATCTGTCGACGCACCCGGCACCATCGTTCACGACTGGCCCATCCCATACTGGGCGACGAAGCCGAGCACCAACCTGGGCCTCGCATCGGCTCGCCGACGACGGTTGGAGTCGGCGATGTCCGCGAGGCTGCTGACCGATGGTCAGGTACACCATCGGGTGACGTTGACCGTGGTCGCTGTGGTTTGCGGCCAGAGGCCACCACAACCTCGGCTTTCACACGCCTTCAACGACCCCCTACCGCCCCGGAACCCCGTCGACGCGGCACCATCACCGTCGAACACCACCACGCCCGTCAATCCCCAGAGCCAATCGGTGGATCGAGGATGAGACTGCGGGAATCGGATTGGATGGACGCCGGGTTCCCCACCTGGCAGCGCGCGTTGTCTCCAGCAAACCGTCACATCCACTTGGAGGAGAAAGCCATGTTCAATTCAACCCGTGCCCGTCGGAGCGTCGCGGCGGCCGTCGGAGCGCTTGCTCTGGTCGCGTCGGTGTCGTTCGCTGCCGCGAACGACGAAGTCAGTGCCGGAGGCGAGAACCGCAGTGTGGCTGCGGTGCCTGCCGGCTTCGAGCAGTATCTGGTGTACCTGTCCGAGCCTGGGGAGGGCGCGTTCGAGCCGGTGACCTATGAGGAGTTCCTCGAGGTCCAAGCCGACGTGTACGGGCGTGATACCGCCGCCGTGGAAGTGTTCCGTGAGGAAGCGGTCGAGTTCTACGCCGAGCGGTTCGGTCTGGACTTCTCGTCCGCGCCGGTGGGCGCCGACGGCGAGCAGGTGATCGATGGTGCGATGCTGGTGCCGAGCTTCGTGCGGCTCGAGCGCAACTATCACGCCCAGACCGTCGGTGGCGAATGGGTGCCGCCGACGGGGTGGGACGTCCGCGACTCGAGCTTCAACGTGATGTTCACCGACGACATGGTGGTGCACGGCACCTACGGTGGTGCCGCCGGCAAGGAAGCTCCGGAAGGCGCCTTGCTGGCGTTCGGTGACTACAACATCGACGTCGATCGGCCGGGCAACAGCGAGAACGCACCCGGACGTGGTGGCGACGAGATCGTCATCCGGTTCTTCTCGAGCTCACTGATCACCGCGGACGAGGACGGCATCATGACGTTCGTGTGCGACCTGACGCATCCCGAGTGGGGAAGCGGCCAGGCACGCGGCATCGTCACGCCCGACGGCGGGATCCGCAACGTCCTCACGTTCCCCGCTTCGCTGAGCTGACGCAGTGCGGCGCACCGACACCCGGCCCCGTCCGGCCGGGTGTCGGTGCACCGCCCCAGGTTCGAGCCGCCGGACAATGGGTCATCGATGACACACAACCGCTGCGACGCCAGTCGCAGCACCGAGGAGGAATCATCATGAAGGTCGCTTTGGTCGTCTTGGCCGACAACGAGGCACACGAAGGACTGGGCCGGGTCGTCAACGCCATGGTCGCCGCCAAGGAGATGGTCGACGCCGGCGACGAGGTGCGATTGATCTTCGACGGTGGCGGCACCGTCTGGCCCGGTGAGCTGTCGAAGGATGACCATCAGGCACATCAGTTGTGGGAGTCGATCCACGACGCGGTGCATGGTGCGTGCAGCTTCTGCGCGGACGCGTTCGAGGCGACCGACGGCGTGAAGGAGGCGGGGGTGACGCTGCTCGACGAGTACAAGCGCCATCCGAGTTTCCGGACGCTGCTCGCCGAGGACTACCACGTCATCACCTTCTGAACCGCACCGCCGGTGCCCGTCGGTTACGAAAGGAACCGTGCATGGCTGAGCAAGTCTGCTTCCATTTCGATCCGATCTGCCCGTGGTGCTACCAGACGTCCCGCTGGGCTCGCCGCCTCGAACAGCTCGGGGTCATCGAGCTCGACTGGCGGCTGTTCTCACTCGAGCTCCAGAACGCCGGCACAGAACCCGAGGAACTCGCCGCGGCGCATGCCCGCTCGGAGCGAGGACTCCGGACGGCGGTCCTCGTCCGCGACGCCGCCGGCGCCGCCGCGGTCGGCCGCTACTACGAGCACCTCGGGCGCCGGTTCCACGAGCAGGGCGAAGCCTTGGAGGACCCGTCGACGGTCGAAGCGGCCCTCGAGGACGCCGGCCTCGACCCCGCCCTGTGCCGGCGTGCCATGGATGACGCATCCACAGCCGACCAGGTCGCCGCCGAGCATCGAGAGCTCTGTGACCGCACCCGCAGCTTCGGGGTGCCGACCATCCAGCTCGATGGCGGAGCCGGTCCCGCCATCTTCGGACCGGTCATCACCGAAGTCCCCGACGACCACGACGCAGTCGCGCTGTGGGAGCACGTGTCGTGGCTCACCCGGCACGCCAACTTCGCCGAACTGAAACGCGACCGGGTCGCGGCACCGGACCTCGAATCGGTACGCCGCTGGCAATCCCAGCGCGAACAGCCCGACACCGAACAGCAGCGGACGGCGTCATGCCTCACCGCAGGCACGGCCCCCTTCGGTCCGCAGCGGCCGGGCCGCTTCGACATCGAAGTCCCGAACCGCGTGGTGCACGTCGAGCCGTTCGCGCGGCGGGTGCGAGCCGTCCTGAACGGGGGCACCGTGATCGACAGCGACGACGTCGTGCTCGTGCACGAGACCGGCGCCCTGCCTCACTACGCCTTTCCCGCCGGCGACGTGCACATCGGGTCGGAGCGCGAGGAACACGTCGACGGTCACGTCCGGGTCGCGTGGGATGCCGTGGACGCCTGGTACGAGAAGGACGAACGCGTCGAGGTGCACCCCCGGGACCCGTACCGCCGCATCGACGTCTTGTCGACCTCGCGACGGGTCACGGTCAGCGTCGACGGCACCGTGCTCGCCAACTCGACTCGCGCCCTGGCGCTCTACGAGACCAGCCTCCCGGTCCGCTACTACCTCCCACCGGCGGACGTGCACCTGGACCTGCTCCATCCGAGCGCGACCATGACGGAATGCCCCTACAAGGGGACCGCCCGCTATTGGCACGCCACCGTCGACGGGCGCACGCTCCACGATGTCGCCTGGGAATACCGGGCCCACACCCGACGCGAGGCCGAACCGGTCCAGGGCCGCCTCGCCTTCTACCCCGACCGCGTGGACGTGACGGTCACACCGGCAGCGGACGCGAGGTGACGTCCCACGAAGCACCGGTTCGACACGGCCAGACGTCGGTCTCGCGCGACCATTCCTGTGGACGGTCCCGACGGGGAATGATGGTCACCGCCCGCCGACTACCGTGGTGACCCGGTGATCGACCATCGGCTCCGGGCGGCCAAGGACCGCGCCGTCGCACCCGTGACCAGCCGACTTCCCGATCTGGTCACTCCCGGCCGATTGACAGCGGCGTCGGTCGTCGCCGGCGTGGTCGCCGGGGTGCTGGCCGCGATCGGGTGGCGATGGTGGTCGCTCGCCGTGTGGCTCGTCGGCCGTGTGCTCGACGGGATCGACGGGGCGCTGGCGCGACACCTCGGCCGTCACAGCGACCTCGGCGGCTACCTCGATCTGATGGGTGACACCGTCGGCTACGCGGCGGTCCCCCTCGGGGTCGCCGCCGCCCACGGTGACGCCCGGGTGTGGGCGGCCTGTGCGGTGCTGTTGGCGTCGTTCTACCTGAACACGATGTCGTGGACGCTGCTGTCGGCGATCGCCGAGAAGCGCAGAGTCGGCGCCGGCACCCGGGGTGAGCGGACCGCGATCCACATGCCTGCCGGGCTCATCGAAGGTGCCGAGACCATCGTGCTGTTCTCCCTGATGCTGGCCCTACCCGACCAGGCGCTCGCGTTATTCTGGGTGATGGCGATGCTTGTCGCGGTCACGATCCTCCAGCGCGTCGGGTGGGCATCGAGGACGGTCCCGAGCGAGAACAGTCGGCGCATGACGATCGTCGCCACGCGCGCCGCAGGCTGCGGAAGTCAGGATGGTCGGAGAGCATGTTCGTCCCCATTGGCGGCTGGTCTCGTGTCGTTGCGACCGGGGAGGGTGATCGCGACGACGAACGCTACGACGGCGAGCCAGAACGCGACCACGAAGATCCGGTTGTAGGCGTCCTGGGCGGTGTCGGCGGTGATGCCGGTGGGTGCGATCTCGCCGAGGTCGGAGACGATCAGTGCGCCGAGGGCGGCGATGCCGATGGCGCCACTGGTTTGGCGGGTGAGGTTGGTGGTGACGCTGGCTTGGGCGGCTTGGCGGCTCGGAACGC
>NZZV01000222.1 GCA_002698945.1 Acidimicrobiaceae bacterium | reverse complement strand
ATCGCCTCCCAGAACGGTCACGACAACACCGTCGACCTGTTGTTGGACGCCGGGGCGAACGTACTGGTTGCACGAGCCGACAACTGGACGGCACTCCACAGCGCGGTGACCAACGAGCGCGTCGGAGCGACGCGGCTTCTCATCGACGCAGGTGCGCCTCTCGAAGCGGCCCGAGATGGCTTCACCCCGCTCACGTACGCCGCCCAAGAAGGACTCGACGCGTTCGTGATGCTC
The DNA here is from genome assembly GCA_002698945.1 of Acidimicrobiaceae bacterium. Lineage (GTDB taxonomy): Bacteria > Actinomycetota > Acidimicrobiia > Acidimicrobiales > Ilumatobacteraceae > Ilumatobacter. The sequence continues at coordinate 16,157 of NZZV01000222.1, read as the reverse complement.
TTGCTCGATGCCGGCGCCAACCCCTCCGGAGCGCGAGCCGATGGTCCGACCCCGCTCCTGATGGCAGCGCAGAACGGACACGGTCAGCTCATCACGCAACTCGTCGCAGCCGGCGCCGATCCCGACGACGGCGGCACTGAGGGTCCCCCGTTGATCCAGGCCGCCGGACGCGGCCAGGTCGAGCTGTTCGCCCTGCTCGTCGACAGCGGCGCCGACGTCGACATCCGCGGCGGACAAGGTGGCGGCTGGACGGCGCTCATGTGGGCCGCGAACAACGATGATCCAGCGGCTATCGAAGAACTGCTCCGGCTCGGCGCCGATCCGCGTGTCCGATCAGATGATGGAGAATCCGCGAAAGACATCGCCGAGAGATTCGGCAACACCGACGCCTTGACGGCGCTGAAGGGATCGTGATGTCGATGACACCGGAACGCAGACCCACGTCCGATGGAGCTTCACCGAATCCGGCCCGCCGGCGGAGACGGAAGCGTCGACCATCGCTCGCCTGTGGACAGGCATCAGTCTGGAGCCCCGCCGTCGGCGGTGCTTTGGTCGTGTTGTCCCTGTGCGGCTGCAATGACGACGACGATCGCTCCGAGACCGACACGACATCGACCTCGGACTCGACGGCTGATCTCGTATCGAACGAGCGGGAGCGTGATCCCTTCGCCGACGTCGAACCTCTTCCTGATGTGGCGAGGGAGTTGGAGCCTCCAGCCGTCGACTCGGTCGTTCCAGCGATCCGCATCGCCGACGACACTGCACCTCGGTCGATGTCCGTCGACATCGAGTTCGCGCGGGAAGGGCCGTGAATCGTCGGCGACCGACGGTTGCGTTGGCTGGCCTCGGAGGCTGCCTCCTGGCACTGGCGACGGGATTGGCGAACGCCCAGATCAGGGAGCTCCCGAACCCGGTGTCCGGTCCGTTCGTCGACGACGGTCAACGTCGAGACGCCGACCGACCTTCCACCTACGCTGGCTTCTCCGGCTGGACCCGCGACACGGACGGAGACAGCCGGCCCGATCGGTTCTACTGCTGTGACGGGATCACTCCGCCCGTCATCCATCAGCTCGCCCCGGACGGCGAACTGCTGGGCGAGGTCCACAAGGATCGCGACGGCAACGGCTACTACGAGTACGTCGAGTTCGACACTGGCGGCGACGGATCCGTCGACATGGCCATCATCGACGTCGGCGAGGACGGCAGCTGGAACGTCTACGGGTGGGCGCCGGACGCGGAGACCGGCAAAGCGACCCAGTACGCCATCGACAACGACGGAGATCGACGCTCGGACGTGAGAGGAGTCGACACGAACGGCGATGGAGAGCTCGACGTTCGGGGCGAGGACCCTGACGGTGACGGGTTCTTTAACGAGATCGATGTCGACACCGACCATGACGGCGGCTACGACGTGCACCTCGTCGACACGAACGGCGACCAGCGACCGGACGAGCGCTGGACGTACGGGGACGACCAGGGCCCGGCCTCGTTCGACCGGGACTTCGACGGCACCGACGACGAGTTCTGGGAGGACACCGACGGCGACGGATCCGTCGACCAGGTCCGAGTCGATGCAGACCACGACGGAACCATCGACACCACCTATCGGGACGTTGACCGTGACGGACGGCTCGAGCAGGTCGACCTGACCGACGATGAAGGTCGGTCCGAACTTCGAACCGACAGAGACGGCGACGGCAAGTGGGATGTCTACGCCCGGGACCTCGATGGCGACGGCACCTATGAGACCGAGAGCTACGACCGCGATGGTGACGGGGAACGCGACTCGGGGGCGTGGGCACGCGACACCGACGGAGACGGCCGCGTCGACACACGATTCGAAGACACCAATGGCGACGGCCAAGCCGACAAGATCACCGCCTCGGACACGGACGGGAGTCCGACCGCCGGCTCACCGATCGAGTATGACCGGATGGGTGATGGGAGCTTCGAGCAACGCCGTGAAGACGTCGACGGCAACGGGGTCTACGACACGCTGTACATCGATCTCGACGGAGACGGTACCTACGAGACCACCGTGTACGACACCGATGAGAACGGCATCTTCGAAGTCATGGAGCGCGACCGCGACGGTGACGGGTTCGTGGACGACTGGTCGATCGACACCGATGGGGACGGCCACTTCGATACGTGGGAGCGTGATCAGGACGGTGACGGTCGGCCGGAAGTCTTCTCCTACGATCGTGATGGCGACGGTGAACGCGATCGGGGCAACTGGTTCATCGACACCGACGGCGACGGCGTGCCCGACCTCGAGGCCCGCGACACCGACGGGGACGGTCTCGCCGACGAGGTGACGGAACTGCCTGACCTCGACGACAACTCGGACAACGACGGCGCCGGTGATGGCGAGTACTTCACCTGTGCCGACGTCCGAAGCGCTCTCGACGGGCTACCGCTGACGCCTGTCGATCACGGTCGAGTGTCAACTGAGCAGGGTTTCCCCGCTGGGGATGAGACATGGGACTGCTACTTCGCCTTCACCGAGTTCCCCGACCGGCATCACTGCTTCGAGTTCGATCGCGAGGGCGGCGCTGCTCGTGCCTTCGACGGTCTCGAGGTCCATCTCCACCCGTTCTCCGGGACGGCGTCTGAAGCCGCCGAGTTCGCCGAACAGCGCGTCGCGACCTCGAGCTTTCGGACGCTCATCAACTCCGGCTGGCCACATGACTTCACGTTTGACGCTGGTGTTCGAGGGCTCGAGATCTGGTCGGAGCCGCACGAGATCCCCGAACACGGCGAACTGCTCGGCGCCGAGGCCGACATCAGAACGTACAACAAGCTCGCACTCGCAGCTGCCTTCGAGGGCCGTGGCAGCTACCACGTGGTCGAGGTCATCACCTCATACGCGAACACGGGCCCGACGACGGTCACGCTGGAGTTCGATGCATCCAACACCGGGCCCCCTCCCGAGGACTTCACGCCGTACGAGCAGTGCCTCAAAGACAACAGCGCCCTGACGGCGGCCGCACTGAAGTACGAGGAGCGGTACACGGACCACGAGGGTGTCCAACAGTGGTTCTACATGGTGGCGTCGCCGATCGTGGCGCAGGGACTCCCGTCGTGGGCAGCGCAGCGTTCGCTCGCGACCGACGCACTCCTCGCGATCATGGATCGCGGTGTCGAGACGGCCAACGACTCGTCCGCGGAGGAACTCGTGGAACCGCAACGGCCCAGCTCATCCACCAGGCACTCTCAGAGCGGATGATGGGAATCCAACCCGCGTTCCCAGCTTGGGAAACGGAAGTTCCGGGACCGGCCGGTTGAGCTGTGACCTGGGGAAACGTGGGCCGTGCTGGCGATTGACGCCGTCGGCGCTGTGCCGGCAGTAGCCGGTGTTGACCCTGGTGACCGTTGCGTGAGGCACGGCTGAGGTACGACCCGAGCAGCGGATTTAGGCGGTCGCAAGGGGTTCGATCTGGTCGAGGGCGCCGGCGAGTCGGTCGCGTTCGACCTCGAGTTCGTAGCGACTCTGGAGATTGAGCCAGAACCGTTCGCTCGTACCGAAGTACCGGGCGAGACGCAGCGCGGTGTCGGCGGTGATGCCTCGTTTGCCGTGCACGATCTCGTTGATCCGGCGCGGTGGCACACCGATCGCGACAGCGACGCGGTGCTGGGTGATGCCGAGCGGTTCGAGGTAGTCGAGCATCAGGATCTCGCCCGGGTGGATCGGCTCCATGGTGGGTGTCGTCATGTCGTCTCCGTTCAGTGGTAGTCGATGATCTCGACGTCTTCTGGCCCGGCGGCCGTCCACCGGAAGCAAATGCGCCATTGATCGTTGATGCGGATGCTGTAGGTGTTGGCGCGATCGCCCTTGAGCTTCTCGAGGCGGTTGCCGGGCGGGATGCGCAGGTCGCCGATCCGGTCAGCGGCGTCGAGGATGAGCAGCTTGCGCAAAGCGGCGCGTTGGGTCGTCTGGTCGAGGCGTTTGGATCGTTGTCGTTGCCATACCCGTTCGGTGTCCTTGTCGCGGAACGAGTGCAACACGCGGATCAGCGTAACGTTTGCCGTTATGAACGGCAAGCGTTATGTACGGCACCTTGAGGGCCGCAGTACGGCGCGTCCTCGTCGTGGTCGACCGGATTACTGCTGCGCGTTGTGCGCACTTCGGGGTGCGAAGCATTGCCGGTTGAGGGCGTGCCGTCAGGCATGGCGTCGGGCGCTGATCTGCTCGAAGTCTGCTGGAGCCAGAACGACGTGCCCGGTCGTTCTGGCTCCAGCAGAAACCGGGCGGCGTTTCTGCTGAAGCCGATCCGACGTCCTGTGGGCGCATGATCACGGCCCCCGAAGCGGTCGTGACTCTTCGTGAGCGCGAGGAACATCAGCCTGCCCGGCGGATCGTCATTCGCCGCATCTGCCCTGGTCGCCGACCGTCTCGCAGCGTTTCGGGCACGGCGTCGTGCCTCACACGCGCCTCACCGGTGAGGCACGATCCTGAGTCGAGCGCACCCAGATCGTGACCGCCTCAGTTGCTCGAGTGCACTTCGAACAGGTGCTTCGCGTGGAGCGGATGAGGGGAATCGAACCCCCGTTCTCAGCTTGGGAAGCTTCGGAGCTCTCGCCGACACATGCCAGTTGACCTGGTAGAACGTCACTTGAAGCGGTCGGCGAGAATCGGTCGTGCAACCTACGTGCAACTTCCGCCGGTTCGATCGGGCCCACGCGAGGCGGTGCCGGCTACCGAAAGATGCATGAAGCTAAAGAATTCGCTATCGTCCTGTAGACATTGGTAGCCTCGCTCACGTGGACCCACGTACGAACCCGTACAACCCCGGTGCCGGCCTGCGTCCGGCGGCGCTCGCCGGACGGGACGCCGACATCGAGGCGTTCGAGATCCTGGCCGACCGCGCCGAGCGCGGGCTGCTTGGCCGAAGCATCGTGTTCAGCGGACTGCGCGGCGTCGGCAAGACGGTGCTGCTCGCGGAGCTCGCCGGACGCGCCCTGGAACGTTCGTGGCTGGTCGTCCAGGTCGAGGCCGAACACACCCAGCCCGACCACTTCTCACGTGCACTCGCGACCGAACTCGCCAACGCGGCGCGCCGCCAGCGCAGCTGGTTCGAGCGCACCACCGACAAGATCAAACAGGCGCTTGGATCGATCACGTCGTTCCAGGCCGCCGTCGGCGCCGAGGGTGTCTCGCTCGGCATCGAGCGGCTCCCGGGGCGCGCCGACACCGGCAATCTCCAGTTCGACCTCGTCGACCTCGCCGAAATCGTCGGTGCCGCAGCGCGCGACGACCACATCGGCGTCGCGGTCTTCATCGACGAGATGCAGGACCTCACCGCCGAGCAGATGTCGGCCATCTGCCGCTCCTGCCACCGCGCCGGCCAAGCCGCGACGCCGTGGTTCGTCATCGGCGGCGGCCTCCCGAACCTGCCCACCCGCCTCGCCGAGGCCGAGTCCTACGCCGAACGGCTCTTCGACTATCGCAAGATCGACCGCCTCGCGATCGACGACGCCACCGTTGCGCTCGTGGAACCCGCCGCCGACCAGCACGTCGCATGGGACGCAGATGCGACGCAGTTCGTGTTGGACGAGTCCGGCGGCTACCCGTACTTTCTCCAGCAGTTCGGCAAGACGGTCTGGGACGCCGCTGCAGGCCCCGACTCGATCGACCTCGACGATGCCACGATTGGTGTCGCCGAGGGTCAAGAGCAGCTCGACATCGGCTTCTATTCGTCAAGGTGGGAACGCGCGACAAAGGCAGAACGCGAGTTCCTGCGCGCCATGGCGCCCGACAACGGAGAACCATCCCGCATCGGCGACATCACCGAGCGCCTCAACAAAGCGAGGACCCAGTCGCTGGGACCGGCACGGGCAAGCCTGATCGGCAAGGGCATCGTCTACGCTCCCGAACACGGGATGATCGCCTACACCGTGCCCGGGATGGCCGACTACGTGCGGCGCCGCGACGAAGACGAGACCGAGTAGTCGTTGTTCTGAATGGCCCTTCGATCCAACGGACAATGACCGGTGTCCGTGCAGTCGCTGCAACGGATCGTCAACAGTCCGGACGTCGTCGATATGCGCCCCTCGAGCCGATGTCGAGTCCCTGCGGGTTATCTGTTTCGGGTGGGTGAGTCGAGCGCGGCGGCGGGTCGTGATGTCGGTCTGCGCAGGCAACCGACGGCAGTCGTCCCGCAAGGAAATCACTGGTTTCTTGCGGGACGATGCGTGACCCGCAAGGAACGACAATGGTCACGTCAACGAGTCATCGCTTCGCTGCCGATCGGTAGAGGCATGCGACTACCGACGCTGCCAGCTGGTCGCCGACGACGATGTCAGGTCGGCTCGCCATACGGGATGTCGAGAGTCCCAGCCGCCGACCGGCATGTGGACTCTGCACCGCGCCGGCGACTTCCGGCCCCATGGTCTGCTCGACTCGCCTGCGCCACGAGGGGTCGGCGGACCACTGAGATTCCTTATGTCGCCGATGCGCGTTCGTTTCGAGCTGTTCGTCGGGTGAATCCCGAGTGGTATGCGGCTCAGGTTCGGAAGGTGACGCGCTCGCGAAGCCAGTTGGCGAACCACTGCTCGTCGACCTCGCGTGCAGCGACGGCGAGCATGGCCTCGACGGCGTCATCGGTGACCGGGTGCTCGTCGTTCCATGACCCATTGTTCAGGTCGATGAACAACAACAGGCATGCCCAGGCGGCTCGCTTGTTGCCGTCGGGCAACGGGTGATTCCAGGCGATCCGACACGCGAGCACAGCGGCCTTGTCATATGCGTCCGGGTAGAAGTCGGTGTCGCCGAAGCCGGCTTGTGGTGCGTGCAGCGCCGAGTCGGCGAGCTCCACGCGGCTGGCCTTGATCAGCGTTGCTGCGTTGATGCCGGTGACGTGCTCGGCGAGATACCAGAACTCAGCGAGGCTGAGATAGCGGGTCACTTGGCGAGGCGGTCGAGGATCTCCCGGTCACGCTCGAGCAGCTTCTTGGCGCGGGCGGTGAAGTCGTCGTCGGAGCGGACTCGTTCGATCTCGGCGGCGAGTGCGTCGATGATCAGTTGGTTGACGCTGCCGCCTCGGACGCGGGCCACGGCCTCGGCGTCGTCGGCGAGGCCGTCGGGCAACCGAACGGTGGTCTGCTTTGCCATGACATCACGATATCACGATGCGGTCGGACGAACCGTTGCAGGTAGGGGCTTGCCGGCGGTGGCAGCGGGGACGTGCGGCGCGCGCTGACGTGAGGCTCCCGTCGGCAGGCGTCCTCGGCGATTGGACGAGTGGCCGCTGGCGGTTGCTTGGGATCGTGGGTGAATGGAATCGGGGCTCTCGCCGTCTTTCATGGTGTGATGGCTACGACGGACACCGGTGACGAGGTCGCCAGCTTCGTTGCTGGAGTTCGCCCTGATCTGGAGCGTGCGCTCGTCGCACGGTTCGGTCTGCATGATGGCTTGGAGGCTGCGTCGGTTGCCGTCGGCTACGCGTTCGAGAACTGGGGGCGGCTCGTCTCGATGGGCAATCCTGGCGGCTACCTGTACCGGGTGGGTGTCTCGTCGGCTCGCCGCTCCAGTTCACGGCGATGGCGGACCGAGGTGCTGGTCGGTGAGCCTCTGACCGTCGACCAGCCGGTAGACGTCGATCTCCAGCGGGCGTTAGCGCGACTTCGCCCGGATCAGCGCGTCGCCGTCGTGTTGGTCTATGCCCACGGGCACAGCTATGCCGACGCCGCCGAGATCCTCGACCTTCCGATCACCACGGTCACGAACCACCTCAACCGGGGGCTCGCNCGCCTCCGCCGACTCTTGGAGCAATGAANTGCTGACTGACGAACATCCTGACCTGTTCGANCGGTTGNCCGTGCTCGGTGAGCACCTCGATGCTGAGCGNGCGGCTGCCGGNGCGACNCACNCNNTGTCGGCGGCCGAACACCCCGTNCGTCGCAGCCGGGTNCCGGTTGTCGCGGCTGCNGTTGTNACGGTGATCGGGCTCGCCGCNCTCACGCAGATCGACCGGGGCGACGAGTCCGCTCAGCAACCCACGGCGGCGACCCCGGCTGTGAGCACCAATCCAGATGCCGCGTCGCCCGGGTCATCCCCGATCACCGAGGTCACCACGGCGGATACGACCACGGACCCGGTGTTGTCCGCCGATGAGATCTCCTGGGCGCGTGCGTCGGATCCCGGTTCGGTCGCTCGGTCGCAGGTCGCCAAGGTGGTTGCCGGTCCTGCCGGCTTTGTCGCGATCGGAATGGGCTTCGACGACGGCCGGAACCAGGGACGGGTCTGGCACTCCAGCGATGGGCTCGTGTGGGACGAACCGGCCTTCGACCTGTTCGACCCGAAGGGCGTCGGCAGCATCACCGCGACCGCAGACGCGTACTTCGTGGTCGCCGGGACCAACCCTGACCGGCTCGGGCTCGGGGAAGGGGCGAGTTCACCGGACCTTCAGTTGTTCCGGTCCACCAACGGGAGAAACTGGGAACCGTGGGGCGAGCCCTGGGGGAACAGTGGAGCGGTCGCCTCGACCGACGATGTGATCCTGCGAACCTCGGAGCCGGGGTTGCTCGAGTGGAGTGCCGACGGTGTGGAGTGGACCACCGCCACTTTCCCGGACGGTCCGGTCGACGGCGCCTACTTCGACATGTTCGGCGGCGCTGTGCAAGACGGCGACATTGCCTACCTGCGTGGGTTCGTGGCTGATGAGTTCGCCGTCTGGTCCAGCACCGACGGTCGTAGCTGGCAGCAGCTTCCAACCCCACCCGCAGGCGGCACGATCGCTGCCGTACCTGACGGGATCGTCATGGTCACGAACCCCCGAGAGCAGGAGTGTGCCGAGCTGTCGGGTCGACAGTTCGACAACGGCGAGGCGGGTTCGATCCCACCTGACGCCGACGATTTGGAGTCTGCTGCAGATGCACAGTGGACGTGCGCCGCCGAGCCCGACGTGCACCGGTTCGACGCCGACTCCGGCACGTGGTCGCTCGATGCGCATCACCTCGGCGACACACCAGTCATCCCGTCGATCACACGCCTGAGCAACACGCTCGTCGTCCCCCTGCTCGAACCGACCAAGGCGCTCACGATCTGGACCGCCGCGGTCGACACACTCGAATGGACCGAACAGACATCGACACGACTGGAATACATCGACAACACCGGAAGCCCCGGAATGGCAGCAATCGCAGCGTCCGAGGACTCGGTCGTCGTGTTTACCGAAGACCGCATGGTCGATGGGCAGACAGCCATCACTGTCGGGAACCTGCAACCGGCCTCAGGATGAGGGACGGCGCAGCCATAGCTTCGTTCCCGCAAGAGCGACCTTGGTGCGCGTTCTCGATAGCGACGGCACCTCGATCGGCCCGACGCCGTTCGTGCAACTTCCGTGCAACATGGGCTCCAGAATTGCCACGGATGCATCGGCTCTGAGCAATGGCGCAACGCTGTGACGTGGATCAACACCGGCCGAGTGTGTTGCATCTGACTTCGCGCGACAGATCCTGGTTTGTTTCAGACCGCATCTGACACGGTTGTTGGCCTTCACGAAGGAGGCCATCGTCGATGACGACGACACCGCGCAAGCCGAAGCGGTTCTTGACAGCAGAGCAGAAGTACGACTTGTGGGTGCGGATGCTCACCGGGCAGATCTCGGTCGCGGACGCCGCCGCGGAGGCGGGGGTGGACCGGTCGGTGATCACCCGGATCCGCGCCGTGGCTCGCGATGGGGCGATCGCCGCGTTGCAGGCCTCCAAGCCCGGCAAGCCCCGCCAGTCCCGAGCCGAGGCCGGCGAGACCGCCCAGCTGCGCGCCGAGGTGGCCCGGCTGCAAGCCACCATCGTGGAGCAGGCGGTCGAGTTGGCGGTGCTCCGGGGAAAATCGCACTGGGGATGAGCGGTCCAATCCCCGCCCGTGTCGACGCGGCCGCCAAAGCCATCTTGTTGGGCCTGATCGACGACGCCGTCGATGCCGGCTGGAGCATGTCGCGGGCGTGTGCGGTGCTCGAGCTGGACCGGGGTCGGGCGTGGCGTTGGCAGCAACGCCGCGCCGCCGGCCGCCTCGATGACGCCACGCCGGGAGGGAACCCGATCCACGGGCTGTTGCAGTGGGAGATCGACGAGATCCTCGCCGTGTTCGACGAGTGGGCCGACGTTGACCGGTCGCATCGCAAGCTCGCCCACCGAGGCTCCTACGAGGCCCGGGTGTGGGTGTCGCCGTCGACGGTGGATCGGGTGCTGGCCCGTCACGGCCTTGTCCTGCAAGGCGATCCACGGCCTCCCCGGACACAGAAGACGCCGTGGCCGGATTGGTGCGAGTGGCGCCCCAACCAGCTGTGGTGCTGGGACGGCTCACAGTTCGAGAACTGCGAACAGGCGAAGTACGCGTACGCGATCGTGGACCTGGTGTCGCGCAAGTGGATCGCCACCCACCTGACTGCGAACCCCGACTCGGTCGCCGCCCGGGTGCTGTTCCAGCGCGGGCTCCACAGCGAGAACCTGCTCACCGACCAGCTCCGAGCCCGCCTCGACGACCCCGACACGACCCTGCCCGACGACGACACAGCGATCCCGCTGCTGCTCGCGATCTCAGACAACGGGACCGAGATGCGCGCCGACGACACCCGCCGGTTCATGGCCCTGTGCTCGATCGCCCAACACTTCGGCCGCCCTTCGACCCCGACCGACCAGGCCTGGATCGAGTCGCTGTGGGGCCACGTCAAACGCGAACACCCCCACCTGATGACGATCACCGACCCGGCCGTGCTCGCCGCCGAACTCGAACGCATCCGCGTGCACTACAACAACGTTCGGCTCCACGAAGCGATCGGCTACGTCACCCCCAACGACGAACACGAAGGCCGGGGCGACACCATCCGCGCCGCCCGCACCGACGGCATGCGCATCGCCGACGAACAACGCCGAGCCTGGCACCGGAGCCAGCGATGAACCCGCCCACTACCCTCACCAACAACAACCCGCCAGCGACCCCCAGATGCGGTCTGAATCCCAACCCGATCTGTCGCGAAGAGTCAGAAACGCCTCACGAGCACGAACCGGACACGACGCAAATCAGCTGATCAGCGCATCCAAGAGCTGAGAACGATCCACCGAGATCACGGTCATCTACCAGCTGTTTCGAGAGCGGATGAGGGGAATCGAACCCCCGTATTCAGCTTGGGAAGCTTCGAAGTTCTCACCAGCAGATGGCGTCTGACCTGGTAGTACGTGGCCTGTCGGGGTCGACGGGGATGAGTCGTGCAACCTACGTGCAACTGTCGTGCCGGTCCGGTCGGGCTCACCGCGGTGGTGGCGGGATGCGTTTGGGCTTGGCCGGTGGGTTGAGTCGATCGGTGACCGCGTCGACCAACGCTTCGACCATTTCCCCGATCCGGCGGACGTCGCGTTCGGTCGGTTGGATGAGATCGGCGGGGTAGTTGACCTGGTGCCGAAGCTCGCGCAGTTGGTCGAGCATCGCGTGTCCGTTGGCGTCGGTCAGGCCGACGCCTACCGCGTAGTCGACGACCGCTTCGTGGGAGCCGGCGAGGTTGCTGAATCGTCGGCCCCGTGACGTGGCCACGGCGGTGATCGCCAAGCGGGCCGCCTCGTGATAGTTCGAGACCGCCGGCAGGTAGCGACCCTCCGCGACGCCCTGTTGGGCGGTGACGAGGAAGTCCTTCGCCGTTGCGAGTGTGTCCCTCGCTGCTTTGGCGTTGGCGGTCGCGGCACCGGTGATCTGGTGCATCTGGTCGCGCTCGAGTTTGTCGAGTGGGACGGGGCGTTCGGATCTCACTGGCGCCTCATGACGACCGGTACCGAGCCGTCGCGCAACGCGGCCAGGCGCTCGTGGTCGTGGGGCACGACGAACAGGTCGAGCTTCACGCCGAGCTCGGACTCGATCGCCAGACGTGTCGAGGCGAGATCGAACTGGGTCAGGGTGTCGGTCACGACTGCGACGTCGATGTCATTGGGTGCTGCGCCGGGCTCGCCGTGGTAGCGGCTCGCCCACGACCCGAAGATGAACACCTCGTCGATCTCGGGATTGTCGCCCAACCGTTCGCGCAAGGCTGGGACGATGCCACCGGCATAGGCGAGGAGTTGGCGCAACGGACCGGCGTAGGGAAGGTCGGGAGCCGGGCGGGGAACCTTCGCGGTACCGATCTGTTCCAACTCGATCACGCCGGCCTCCTCCAAGCGAGCCAACTCCCGGGCAACGGTCTGTTGCGCCAGACCAGTCCGGCGGGCAAGCTCGGCGCCGCTGCCCTGCGGCCCGTAGAACACCTCAGCGAGCAACCGCATCTGCTGCTCCGAACGGAACAAGGGGGCCAAAGCAGCGGTCGACACAGCTGCCACTATATACACACCAATCGAGTAGATCTACCCGTTTGGTGAGTGCTTGATTCGACCCCTTGACCGACTCATCAGGTTTCCCGTAGGCGTCGTGCTTTGTTCGGACACGGTGCTTCAGAAGTCGTTCGGGCCGGGTGCCGGCGTGCTCATCCCGGTCTGTTGACCGTTGCTAGCGGTGTAGTCGATCTGGGGTGGGCTCTCGCCGTCCGGTACGTGAATCTCGGTGAACAGCCCTGCGCCGGTTGTGATGCGTTGCGTGATCGTGGCGGTGGTGGTCGGCGAGGGTGGTTGTGATGGATCCCGTGTGATGCCCGACGCGCTCAGCGAAGGTTCGCCGAGCCGTTCGGCTTCGGCGGAGTCTTGCCATGCGATCAGGATCGTGGTGCCGTCGATATCGAAGGCTTGGAGCACGCTGTCTTGGAAGGTGCCGGCGAGGGAGGATTCGCTGAACGAGAACCTGCACTGCTTGATGGGCGTCTCGATGCACATCGCGATCGCGCCGCTGCCATCCGATCCAGGTGTGAGGCTCCGGACCGATACCGAGACGCCGTCGTCGAAGGTGGTCTGGTCCATGATCGCGAGGTCGGCGGCGGTGGCGGTGATGTCGCGTCCGACCTGGGCGAACTTGGTCATCGTGGCCGGCTCGTAGCCGGCGGCAAACGCGAGGATCTCATCGGGGTCGGCCCGTCCGGTCACCGTGATGAGTGACCCGTCCTGGATCCATTGGACGTTCGTGAACGGTCCCAGTCGATCAGGTTCTTGGATGCGGACGAGACGTTCGATGCCCGCGATCGTGCGACGTTCGAAGCCGTCGTTGCCGTTCGACTCCAGCGTGTCGAGGGTGTCGCCGGCGGTGTTGGGCCAGGTTGCCGCGCTGATGAATCCGCCGGGCTGGCCGTCGGTGCGGGTGAGCCCGACGTTGGTCGCCGCCGTTTCTGTGGGCGGGGCTTCAGCCCGCACCATCGGTTCGAGCCCGTACGCCGCAGGGTCGGCCAGATCGGCCCCGAGGTTTGTGGGGTTGATCGTGACTGCTTCGGCAATGGTGTGGGTGTCGTCGGATGTGAGGTTGCGTCCGCGCGCGGACACGACGTTGTCGTGTTCGATCCAGGTGATCACGATTCCCTCGCCGGAGTCGAAGCTCATAGCCGGGAGTCCGTGGACCGTTGTGTTCTGCTCGATCTCGAAGTTCGCCTCGCTGTCAGGGTCGGGCGGAAAGAGCGTGACGCTGAACTCGCCGACGACTCGGCCGTCGGTGTCGCGGCGCAACCAACGGACGCTGTTGTCGTTCGCCGCCGTTGTGGGCGGATAGGCGGCGAGGTTGGTGATCTCGTAGCCGGCGGGCAAATAGGTCGGCAGAAAAAGCCCGGTGAGCTCATCGCTCGGGTCAGCTTCTGGGTTGGCTTGAGCGACCGTCGACTCGGTGGGGTTGGGTGTGGCCGCTACCGATGTCTCGGGCGGGTCGGCGAGGTCGTTTCGGTCGGGTGATGGTGCGGACGGTTGTGGCGGTGTGTTCGACACCGCGGGATCGTCGGCTCGGTTGACGACGAGGAGGCCGCCGACTCCCACCGCGACGACTGCTGCTGCAGCAGCGCCCAGGATGATCCGGTGGTGGTTGGGTCGATCGAGCGCCGTGAGCAGGTGTTCGTCTGTCGGGGCGGCAGCGGGAGTGGGTGCGGCCTCGAGGAGTGCTGCGAGGGCGTCGATGATGGGCTGACCGAGGTCGTCGGTGCGACCGCGGGTGTCGAGGTCGTTCATGAGAGTTCCCTTCGGAGGTGGAGGCGGGCTCGGGCAAGATGACGTCGGACGGTGGCGGGGGCGATGTCGAGGAGGTCGGCGACCTGACGTGAGTCGAGGTCTTCCCAGTAGGTGAAGTAGATGACGGCGCGTTGTTGCACGCTGAGGTCGGCGACTGCGCGGCGCAGGTCGACACCGAGTGCGGATCGCTCCGGCCCGCTCGACTCGCCGCGATCAGCGGCGCGGGCCACGGCGTGCAGATCGCGGGCTTGGCGGCGGCGAGCGGAGCGGCGTTGGTCGGTAGCGACGTTGGCGACCGTGCGCATCAGGTACCCGCGTATGTTCGTCGGGGCCCGACCGCTGTCGATCACGGTCATCACGCGATGGAAAGCGATGGATACGACGTCGGGTGCGTCGTGTGGTCCGACGAGGAGTGACGCGAACTGCGTCAGGTCGCGTGCGTGGGTCTGCCAGAGTTGGCCGCGGTCGGGCCCATCGTGGTGGTAGGCGTGTGCGCCCGCCTGGTGTGGCTGTCGCACATCGACGGTCGGGGTGCGGTCGCTGGCCGATGTGTGTGGCATCACACCCTTACGACGTCACCGATCACCGCTCGTGTGCACACCGACATCGTATTTCTGCCGGCGACAACGATGTCGGTGGCTGGTCGCACGATCGTCGGGTGAAAGGATCGTGTCGACGTGGGGCTCTTGTGAGATGTGATGGTGGTCAGCAGCGACGATTGTTCCGACGCCGCGGAGCGCTTCCAAGCGTTGATGGAGACTGCGGAGTACCGCGTGCGTCGGGCCTTGGTGGCCCGCTACGGGATCGACGTTGGTGACGACGCGGCGGCTGAGGCGTTCGCGTGGGCGTGGGAGCCCCTCGACGAGCTCGAGCCGATGTCGAACCCTGCGGGTTATCTGTTTCGGGTCGGTCAGTCGAGCGCTCGGCGGCTGATGCGATGGCGACGGCAACGACGCCCGCTCTACGAACCACCGGCCGACTCGGAACTGCGCGTTCGCATGGACGCCGAGTTGTTGTCGTCGCTTCGGCGGCTGTCGGCCGATCAACGCGCCGCGGTGTTGCTCGTCCACGGTTACGGGTTCTCGTACCGCGAGGTGGCTGACACGCTCGGCGTGTCGGAGGCCGCAATCACGAACCATGTTCACCGGGGCCTGAAGCGGCTCCGCCGACTCCTGGGAGATGGCGATGCCAACGATTGAGGACCGTCTGCGATCAGCCTCGATGTTGATCGACGACACCCTGCTCGAACGCGACCGCACGCGAGCGCACGTGGCCGCTCCAGTTGGGAGGCCGCGACGGTCGCGCGTCGTGCTGGTCGGCTCCGTCGCCGCCTGCCTGATCGTTGGTCTGGTCGGTCTCGTGGCCATCGAGCGACGAGGTACCGGACCAGCGGTGTCGGACGTGGCGTTCACCGCGCTCGACGACTTGCCGGCCGACGAATGGGTCGCGTTCCCCGAACTGCCGATCACCGAACGATTCCAGCACGCCGCCGTTGCGACCAACGACGGCATCTTCGTATGGGGCGGCTGCTGCGAACCCGATACCTGGGATGATCCGAACTCCACTCCATTCCACGACGGCACCTACTTCGACGTGAACGAAGGAACCTGGAAGGTCCTCCCCGACGCACCACTCGGAGCCGATCGCGGCGACGCCGTCGCCGCCTGGACCGGCTCGAACGTCATCGTCGTCAATGGTGACGGCGAACTTCGAGCGGCGGCGCTCGATCCGGCGACGTTCACCTGGACGATGATCTCGGCTCCCGACGGTGACACTGCTGCCAGCGCGGTCGCCGACCTCTACCCCCTCGACGGCGGTCGGGTCGCATTCGTGATCACGAACTACGAGGACGGACTCGGCAACGGTGTCGGGATCCAGATCTACGACCCGAGCGCTGACCAGTGGGCCGCCGCCCCTGCACCGCGGAAAGAGCTCATGTACGGGGTGGCGGTTCCCGACACTGTGCACGGGTCGGCGATCTCGGGGACACAGATCGGTGTCGTGTCGACTGGTGCGTCGTGCGGCACCGTGACGCTCGACGCTTTCGACACCACGACCCGAACATGGCGCACGATCGACGACGTGGCCCATCCCGATGG
>NZZV01000221.1 GCA_002698945.1 Acidimicrobiaceae bacterium | reverse complement strand
AACCTCGCACCGACCGGACCGGACATCTTCACGGTCCCGGGAGGCACGACCACCGTCGACGGCTGACCAGCTCCCACGCCAGTCGCGACGCGGCCCGCACCCTCCCACCGGGGACGAGGTGCGGGCCGTGCTCGCGTCCGGTCACCTGGTGACGCTCCGGGCAACGTCTGCCAGGTTCGGTGTCGCCGATCCGGCGGTATGGGACGGGGTTGTGGGCTGCGTCGCCGCGCGTTCTGGGACATTCGGTGCCCGGACAGGCTGGGATGGGCGGTGCGCCGCTGCGACCGCACTGGTTGTGTGGCTCCCGGATGCTGGATCTGGAGGCCGTGTACGGTCGATCGGACGACCAATGGGAAGGATTTCTCAAATGTCACTCGGAAAGCGTCTCCGACGATTCGTGCGCCGAGTTCTCCGTCCTGACTCAGGACGCCGCTCGGTCGAGCACGAAGGCACCAAACTCGGGCGGGACGTGAGCGATGTATTCGGGCCTGCAGAGGGCGGCGTCGACGGTGGGGGCGGTGCTGGTTACCGATACTTCGAGGACCGCACGCAGCGACAAGACCGACGCTGACGGTTTCGGCGTTCGGTCGCTGGCTCGTCCCGACGGGACCGTTCGCGCCCGCCGACTCCTTGGAGCCGGTCGATCGCGCGGCAGCCAGCGGTCGACAGGACGGAGGAGTATAGTGGCGGGTATGGAGTTGACGACGATGATCGAGACCCGGGCGGGGGTGCGCAGCGGTAAGCCGTGCTTCGTCGGGACTCGGATCGCGGTGTACGACGTCTTGGACTACCTGGCGTCGGGCATGACGAGCGACGAAATCGTGAACGACTTCCCCGAACTCACCGACGACCACGTGCGGGCTGCGATCGAGTTCGCTGCGATGCGTGAACGTCGCCTCGCCACCCCGGCGTGAGACTTCTGTTCGACCAGAACCTGTCACGTCACCTCGGGCGGCACCTGGCGGTCGAGTATCCCGACAGTCGCCATGTCACCGACGTCGGGCTCGATACCGCCACAGACTCCGAGATCTGGGCGTGGGCCGGTGAACACGACTACATGATCGTGTCGAAAGATTCAGACTTCCGCCAGCTCGCCTTCCTGCACGGCCCGCCGCCCAAGGCAGTTTGGCTGCGGATGGGGAACGCGTCGACGCTCGACATCTTCAACGTCCTGCGTGATCACCTCGACGACGTCACGAGGTTCGCCGCCACCGAGGACGAAGCGCTGCTCGTGCTCCCGACGACGTAGCCGGTATCCCATACCGCCACGTCGATCACCCGTGTAACCGCGTCCCT
The DNA here is from genome assembly GCA_002698945.1 of Acidimicrobiaceae bacterium. Classification (GTDB taxonomy): domain Bacteria; phylum Actinomycetota; class Acidimicrobiia; order Acidimicrobiales; family Ilumatobacteraceae; genus Ilumatobacter. Next base: position 28,663 of record NZZV01000221.1, on the reverse strand, counting down.
CAAGTGCCGGTCGGGGACGACCTCGATGTGGCTGATTCGCCGGCGGTGACGGACGGTCAGCGGACGAGGTCGGCGATGCGGCGGATGCCCTCGATCATGTCGTCGTCACCGAGGGCGAAGCTGAAGCGACCGTAGCCGGGGGCACCGAAGGCCTCGCCGGGCACGAACGCCACCTTCGCCTTGTCGAGCACGAGATCGGCGAGTTCGAGCGTCGACGACGCCGTGGAACCAGCGATGTCGCGGCCGAGCAGTCCGGTCAGGTTCGGGAAGCAGTAGAACGCACCCTGGGGCTCGATGCAGGTGACGCCGTCGATCTCGTTCAGCATCTGGTGCATCTTCGTGCCGCGGCGGGTGAACGCCTCGCGCATCATCACGACGTCGTCGAGCGGTCCGGCGACGGCAGCCAGCGCCGCCCGCTGCGCGACGTTCGCGACGTTGGAGGTGGCGTGGCTCTGGAAGTTGGTGCACGCCTTGGCCACGTCGGCCGGGCCGATGAGCCAGCCGACACGCCACCCCGTCATGGCGTACGTCTTGGCGACCCCGTTCAGGATGACGCACGTGTTGGCGAGCTCGGGCACGAGCGTCGGCATCGAGGCGAACTCGTGGTCGCCGTACACGAGGTGCTCGTAGATCTCGTCGGTCACGACCCACACGTCGTTGGCGACGGCCCACTCGCCGATGGCGCGGACTTCGTCGGGGTCATAGATCGCGCCGGACGGGTTGTCGGGGCTGACGAACAGCAACACCTTGGTGCGATCGGTCTTGGCGGCGTCGAGCTGGTCGACGGTGACCTTGAATCCGTTCTCGTCGGTCGTCTCGATCACGACGGGCACGCCGTCGGCGAGCGTGATCGCCTCGGGGTACGTCGTCCAGTACGGCGCGGGAAGCAGCACCTCGTCGCCCGGGTCGCACAGCGCGGCGAACGCCGAGAACACGGCGTGCTTGCCGCCGTTCGTGACGACGATCTGGCCGGGGTCGCACTGGAAGCCCGAGTCGCGCAGCGTCTTGGCGGCGATCGCCTCCTTGAGTTCGGGGAGCCCGCCCGCCGGCGTGTAGCGGTGGTTCTTCGGATCGCGGCAGGCCTCGACGGCCGCCTCGACGATGTGGGCCGGGGTCGGGAAGTCGGGCTCACCGGCACCGAACCCGATCACGTTCTCACCGGCGGCCTTGAGGGCCTTGGCCTTGGCGTCGACGGCGAGCGTGGCGGAGGGGGCGATCGAGGCGAGACGTTCCGAGACTCTGTTCACGGCTCCACATCGTGCCAGCTTTCGTCACGGATTCCCCGTCCGGTTCCGAAGTGGTCGAACCGTTCCGGCACCCGGGGACGTCCGAACGCCCGATGCCGTACGAAACGTGAAGCAACCCGTTGTGCGACCCGACCGGCGCGGTGCCATCCTGGCGAACGTGAACCCGCAGGACATCACCATCCCCGACTCGATGTTGCCCGCCGACGGACGCTTCGGATGCGGCCCCTCCAAGGTCCGCCCCGAGCAGATCGACGCGATCGTCGCCGGTGCGTCGACGATCATGGGGACGTCCCACCGCAAGCCGCAGGTGAAGCAGCTGGTCGGCTCGGTGCGGGCCGGGCTCACGGAGCTGTTCTCGCTCCCGGACGGCTGGGAGATCGTGCTCGGCAACGGCGGCACGACCGTGTTCTGGGATGCGGCCACGTTCGGCCTGGTGGAGCAGCGGAGCCAGCACCTGGTCTTCGGTGAGTTCTCGTCGAAGTTCGCCACCGCGTGCGCCGCGGCGCCCCACCTCGGCGAGCCGACCGTGATCGAGAGCGAGACGGGCACCCATCCGGTGCCCGTCGCCGAGTCGGGCGTCGATCTGTACGCGCTCACCCACAACGAGACCTCGACCGGCGTCGCGATGACCCCGGTGCGGCCCGAGGGCGCCGACGCCGGCGCTCTCGTCGCGGTCGATGCGACCTCGGCCGCCGGCGGGCTCCGCTGGAACGTCGACGACGTCGACGTGTACTACTTCGCCCCCCAGAAGTGTTTCGCCGCCGACGGTGGTCTGTGGCTGGCGGCCTGCTCCCCCGCTGCCGTCGAGCGCATCGAACGGATCGCTGCGAGCGACCGATGGGTGCCGGCGTCGATCGATCTCGGCATCGCCCTGTCCAACAGCACCTCGAACCAGACCTACAACACGCCGGCCGTCGCGACCCTGATCATGCTCGACGCCCAACTCCGGTGGATGAACGCCAACGGTGGCCTGGAGTGGTGCGCCGCCCGCTCCGACCAGTCGGCGGCGACCATGTACGGCTGGGCCGAGGCTTCGTCGTACGCCACCCCGTTCGTGGCCGACCCGACGCAGCGGTCGTCGGTCGTCGCCACGATCGACCTCGACGACTCGGTGTCGGCGGACGACGTCAACGCCACGCTGCGCGCCAACGGCATTCTCGACACCGACAGCTACCGCAAGCTCGGCCGCAACCAGCTCCGCATCGGCATGTTCCCGGCGATCGATCCCGCCGACGTCGAGGCGCTGACCGGCTGCATCGACCACGTCGTCGACCAACTGTCCTGACGCGCACCGCGGATCCGGCCGGTCCGAGCGGCATCCGCGGCACACTGTGGCGGTGAACGTCGACGACGTGCTCGAACTGGAGATCGCCGACCTCGCCGACTTGCGGGCGCCGGTGATGCTCATCGGGCTGACCGGCCTGTTCGACATCGGTGGCGCGGCGACGACCGCCCTCGATCGCTTCGCTCCGGCCGACACCGCGATCACCGTCGGCGAGATCGACCCCGAACCGTTCTACGACTTCACCCAGGAACGGCCGCTCGTCGAGTTCGACGACGCGGACGTTCGTGTCGTCCGCTGGCCGGAGAACCGGTTCGACGTCGTCCGGGGTCGCGGCGGCCGTGACCTCGTCGTGCTGGTGGGTGTCGAGCCGCACCTCTACTGGCGCACGTACGCCGAGTGCATCGTGCACGTGGCCCGACGGCTCGGGTGCGAGGCGGTCGTCACGGTGGGTTCGGCCGCCGAGGCAGTACCGCACTCGCGCACGCCGCTCGTCACCGGCAGCACGACCGACCCCCGCCTGGCACGATCGCTCGGTATCGGTCAACCGTCGTATCAGGGCGTGACCGGGGTCGTGGGCGTCGTCCAGACGGCGTTGGCCGAGGCCGGCATCGCGTCGGTGTCGCTCCGGGTCGGCATCCCGCACTACCTCATGAACGCCGAGCACCCCCAGGCGGTTGCGGCGTTGCAGGCCCATCTGTCACACGTGTTGGGCGTTCCGGTGCCCGACGACGACGGCGAACTGGTCGACGACATCGCCCGCTGGCGCAGCCTGCACGACGAGGTCGTCGACAACGACCCGCAGCTGCAGATGTACGTCCGCATGCTCGAGGCCGAACACGACCGCCGAGCCGAGGCGTCCATCCCCACCGCCGACGACCTCGGCGCCCAGTTCGAACGCTTCCTCGACGAACAACGCGGCGACGACTGACAGATCCACCCACCCCACGCACGGACGGAACCCAGAGCACGAAAGGGATCCGACACCGTCCGTGCACCGTCCGTGGTCAGGCCAGGTCGGTTTCGATGTGGCTGGTGCGTTCGAGGGTGCGATGAACGGGGCACTTGTCGGCGATGCGCAGAATCCCGTCTCGCTGCTGATCGTCCAGGTCGCCTTCGACCGTGATCGACCGTCGGAACCGGTCGATCTTGCCCTCGTGGCCCTCGACCACGACGCCCGCGTCGTCGGGGTGGACCTGGTCGTGGCTGACCTCGACCGTGACCCGGTCGAGCGGGATCTGCTTGTGGTCGGCGTACATCCGGATCGTCATCGAGGTGCACGCACCGAGTGCCGCACCGAGCAGGTCGTACGGGCTCGGTCCGGCATCGAACCCGCCGATCGACTCAGGTTCGTCGGCCAGGAAGCGGTGGTCGCCGACCACGACGTGATTGAGGAACTTGCCCTGACCGGTCTCGCTGACGACGACCGGAGCGGAAGCGCCCGGGGGTGGCCGAACGCCGCTCTCGTCCTCCAGGTACCGCTCGGCCCACGTCCCGATCGTCTTCGCTGCGTACACGGCGTCGGCGACCTTGCTGAGGAGGTGATCGGCGCCGTCGAGCGAGACGAAGCTCCGGGGGTGACGCGCCGCTCGGAACAGCGCCGCGGCGTGCTCGACGCCGACGACGTTGTCGACCGGCGAGTGCAGCACCAGCAACGGCCGGCGCAGCTCGGTTGCCGCCTCGGTCACTCGTCCCGAGCGGAGATCGTCGACCAGTTGCTTCGTGATCGTGAAGCGTCTCCCGGCCAGCTCGACCACAGCGCTGCCGTTCTCCTCGATCTCCTCCACAGAGTCGACGAACAGCTGGTTGACATGACCCGACTCGGACGGCGCCCCGATCGTGGCGACCGCCTTCACCTCCGGGATGTGCTGCGCCGCCACCACCACGGCCGCACCGCCGAGTGAGTGGCCGACGAGCAGTTGGGGTGCACGGTGCGTTTCGCGGAGCCACGTTGCGGCCGCGACGAGATCGTCGACGTTCGACGTGAAGTTGGTGTTCTCGAACTCCCCTTCGCTGCCGCCGAGCCCGGTGAAGTCGAAACGGAGCACCGCGAATCCGGCATCGGTGAGGCTGGCGGCGATCGACGTCGCCGACCGAAGATCCTTTCCGCACGTGAAGCAGTGCGCGAACAGGGCGTAGGCCTTCGGTGGCCCGGCCGGCAGGTCGAGTCGTGCGGCCAGTTCATGGCCCGAGGCCCCCGGGAACGTGATGCGATGACGCGGCGTCGGCATGCGCCGACGGTAGCAACGCAGACGGTCAGCCCGTCGGCCCGGTCAGCCCAGGCAGTGGTGAACTCGGGTCAGCCGGCGGCGGCGAACCCGGCTTCGAGGTCGGCGATGATGTCGTCGGCGCTCTCGAGGCCGACGCTCAACCGGACGAGGCCCGGCGTGACGTCGCTCGCCGCCTGCTCCTCGGGCGTGAGCTGGCTGTGGGTGGTACTCGCCGGATGGATCACGAGGCTCCGGGCGTCGCCGATGTTGGCGACGTGGCTGTGCAGGGTGAGCCCTTCGACGAACTTCTTGCCGGCCTCGAGACCACCCTCGATCTCGAACGCGATGACCGAGCCGTAGCCCTTGCCGCCGCCGTACTTCTTGGCCCGCTCGTGCCACGGGCTCGACTCGATACCCGCGTAGTTGATCGTCTTCACCTCGGAGCGACCCTGGAGGAACTCGACCACCTTGGCGGTGTTCGACCAGTGGCGCTCCATCCGCAGGCTCAGGGTCTCGAGACCCTGCAGGAACAAGAACGCGTTGAACGGCGAGATCGCCATGCCCATGTCGCGGAGCAACTGCACCCGCGCCTTCAGGATGAACGAGCCGTGGCCGAGGGCGGGCCAGTAGGCGAGGCCGTGATAGCTGGGGTCGGGGTCGAGGAAGTTCTGGAACCGGCCCGACTCGCCGTAGTCGAAGGTGCCGCCGTCGATGATGGCGCCGCCGATCGACGTGCCGTGGCCGCCGATGAACTTGGTGAGCGAGTGCACGACGATGTCGGCGCCCCACTCGAGCGGACGGATGAGGTACGGGGTCGGCACGGTGTTGTCGACGATCAGCGGGATGCCGTGCTCGTGGCCGACGCCGCTGACGCCTTCGATGTCGAACACGTCGTTCTTCGGGTTCGGGAGCACCTCACCGAAGAACGCCTTCGTGTTGTCCTGCACCGCGTTGCGCCACGCATCGAGGTCGTGGGGGTCGTCGAGGAAGGTGACCTCGATCCCCATCTTGGGCATCGTGTAGTGGAGCAGGTTGTACGTACCGCCGTAGAGCGACGCCGATGCGACGATGTGGTCGCCCGACTCGCACAGGGTGAGGAAGGCCAGCGTCGCCGCCGCCTGCCCGGAGGCGACCGCCAACGCACCGGGGATGCCGATCGCCGTGGTGCAACCGCCCTCGAGTGCCGACAAGCGTGCCTCGAGCGCACCCTGGGTCGGGTTCATGATGCGGGTGTAGATGTTGCCGACCTCGGCCAGCGCGAACAGGTTCGCCGCATGGTCGGTGTCGCGGAACTCGAACGACGTCGTCTGGTAGATCGGTACGGCCCGCGCACCGGTCGCCGGGTCGGGATCTCCCCCGACATGGATCTGCTTGGTCTCGAAACCCCAGTTGTCGCTCATATGGAACGCAGACTACGCGCCCAAATCCCGACCCGACAAGTCAGATTTGATGCCGCCCCAGCGCCAGAAGGGGCCAGGCACCTTCTGGTTCGCGCGACTGCAGGCCAGTCGCCAGAACGTGCCTGACCCCTTCTGGCTCGTCGAGCGTCAGATCAGGCCGAGGTCGCGGACGGCGTCGCGTTCGCCGACGAGCTCGTCGGCGGAGGCGTCGATCTTGCCGCGGCTGTAGTCGTCGATGTCGAGTCCCTGGACGATCTCGTACTTGCCGTCGGTGCAGGTGCACGGGAACGACGAGATGATGCCCTCGGGCACGCCGTAGCTGCCGTCGGACGGGATCGCCATCGACACCCAGTCGCCGTCGGGCGTGCCGAGCGTCCACGAGCGGATGTGGTCGACCGCCGCGCTGGCCGCCGACGCCGCCGACGACGCACCACGGGCGTCGATGATCGCGGCGCCACGCTTCTGCACGGTCGGGATGAACGTGCCGTCGACCCACTCGTGGTCGCCCACGGCCTCGTACGCGTTCTTGCCGCCGACCTCGCAGTGGAACAGGTCGGGGTACTGGGTGGCCGAGTGGTTGCCCCAGATCGTCATCTTCTTCACGTCGGTGACGGGAGCACCGAGCTTCTGGGCGACCTGCGTCAGCGCGCGGTTGTGGTCGAGCCGGGTCATCGCCGTGAAGCGGCCGGGATCGAGGTCCTTGGCGTTCTGCTGGGCGATCAGTGCGTTGGTGTTCGCCGGGTTGCCCACCACGAGCACCTTGACGTCACGCTTCGCCGACCGCGACAGCGCCTCGCCCTGCGGCTTGAAGATGCCGCCGTTGGCCGACAGCAGGTCGGAGCGCTCCATGCCCGCCTTGCGCGGCATCGCCCCGACGAGGAGGGCGACGTCGGCGTCGCCGAACGCCGTGTCGGCGTCGTCGGTACAGATGATCTCGGAGAGCAGCGGGAACGCCGAGTCGTCGAGCTCCATCTTGACGCCCTCGAGCGCGCCGAGCGCCGGCGTGATCTCGAGCAGTTGGAGTGCGACCGGGGTGTCGGGGCCGAGCATCGACCCCGACGCGATCCGGAACAGGAGGGAATAACCGATCTGGCCGGCAGCGCCGGTCACAGCAACACGAACTGGTGACGTCATGGATCCGAGCGTACGCGCTCGACCGGTTCACCCCCAAGGGGAACACGACCCAGAAGGGGTCAGCGGCCGGTGTAGGAACGGATGAGGTTGGCGTAGAACGTCACACCGTCGGACGACAAGTGGATGCCATCGGACGCGAAGCAGTTGCCCGTGCACTCGTGGGACCGATTGGCCCAATCGACCAAGATCACGTTCGGTCGGTTGTCGGCCTCGGCGATCATGGCGTTGTTGCGGGCCGTCCAGGATCGATCGGCACGAACGTTGAACAGCAGCACGTTCTTGTACTTCGGAGGGCTGAGGGCGTCGAGCAGTGCGTCGAGATCTTCCTCCTCGATCGGGCCGTTGGTGCCCAGATGGATCGTTACCGGACTGTCGCCGATCAGATCCTTCTCGACGAGCTGTTGCACGACGGGCACGATGTCGCCGAACTGGCGGCTGACCTGGGCGTCGACGAAGTAGCCGCGCGACGACAGCTCGTTGGCCGCGCCCTGCATGACCGAGTCGCCGATCGCGAGGTAGTCGATCGGTTCAGCCGGCAGCGTGGTGGTCGTCGTCGTGGTGGTCGAGGTCGTGGTGGTCGTCGTTTCACCGGGCACCGTCTCGGGCACGGTGGTCGGCCCGGTCGCCACTGGGGGCGCGGTCGTGCCGGTCTCGGTGGTGTCGCCGAGCAGGTCGGTGAGGTCGGATGTGGCGCCTTCGTTTTCTGCGATGGCGAGTTCGTTGGCCGACTTCTCGACGTCGGCGAGCGACATTGCGAGCGAACCGGTGACCAGCAACCCGACGCAGCCGATCGCGGTGCCGGTGGCGAGCAGACGCGGGACCGGGTCTCGGCGGCGACGCAGGCCGCGCCACCATCTGCCGAACTGGCGCTTGCGGATGGGCGTCTCGATGAACCGGTACGACGCTTCGGACACGAGCACGCTCAGCGTCAGGCCGACGAGGAACTGCTGGAAGGTCAGACCCGGGCGAGCCGGATCCTTGAGGATCTGGTAGATCGGCCACGAGTACAGGTAGAGCCCGTAGGAGCGAGTGCCGATCCACACCATCGGGCGTGCCCCCAGCCACCGTGAGGACAACGTGTACGGGTGCGTCACCGCAGCGATCATGAACAACGTGGCGAGGGACGTGACCAGGAATCCGCCCCGGAAGAGGAAGGCGTTCGTGCCGATGCCGGGCTGGAAGCTCAGGAACCAGCACAGCGCCGCGATGATCACCAGTCCGCCGATCGAGAACAGGTCGAGCAGCTTGTCGGCCCGGCGCAGGGGGCCGCGCATGATCGCCACCGGTCGCCACACCATCGCGAATGCAGCGCCGAGCAGGATGCCGCTCGCCCTCGTGATCGTCGATAGGTAGAGGAAGTTCTGCTTCGAGATGCACCGTTCCCCGACGGTCCAGTAGGCGTCGGGGGTCGTCTCGCACGTGCCGACGCTGTCGCCGTAGTTCAAGAACGCGGTGCCGATCGTGATCGCCAGCGCGCCGACGACGAGCCAGCGGGCGGTCATCCCGAGCCGACGGGTACCCGAGCGCTTCAGGAACACCAGCATCACGAGCGGCCAGACGAGATAGAACTGCTCCTCGACCGCCAGGCTCCACATGTGACGCAACGGCTCGAACTCTGCTGCGGTGCCGTACGCCTGGCCGACCCAGATCTGGTACCAGTTCGACACGTAGAAGATGCTGGCGAGGAAGTCGCCACGGAGTCGGCCGAGCGCTCCCCACTCGAACATCCACGTGTACGTGAGCAGCAGGAACAGCATCGTGAACAGCGCCGGCAGCAGACGGCGAGCCCGTCGCCCCCAGAACGCGACGAGGTCGACCCGTCCGTGCTCCTCCCACTCCGACATGAGGAGCAGGGTGATCAGATACCCGCTGATCACGAAGAAGACCTCGACCCCGAGGAACCCACCGGCCAGCCATTCGGCGTTCGCGTGGTAGATCAGCACCGCGATCACGGCCAGCGCACGCATGCCATCGAGCCCCGGCAGGTAGGGCACGTGGCTCAGATTCTCGGTGCGGCGCGTCCGTGGGCGCTCGTACGTCTGGTCGGACATGACGTTCCTAGTATCGCTGCTGATCGCCGGAATCCGTGGACACCGCCGGTATCACCTGGCACCTTCTACGGTGAGGCACATGGCTTCCGACGCACCGACGCCCGACCCGGTCCTCGCCGCAGCGGCCGCCACCGGCCATCCCTTCGAGGTGGTGCCGTGCGATCCCGATCTCGCCGACACGGCGGCATTCTGCGAGGCGTACGGGTACCGACTCGACCAGTCCGCGAACGCGATCGTGGTCGTCGGCAAGAGCGAGCCACGGGTCTACGTCACGTGTCTCGTGCTCGCCACGACCCGTCTCGACGTCAACGGCGTCGTGCGCAAGCGGCTCGGCGTGAAGAAGGCGTCGTTCGCGTCGGCCGATGAGACGACCGAGCTGACCGGCATGCAGATCGGCGGGGTCACGCCGTACGGCCTGCAGGGTTCGCTCCCGTTGTGGATCGACGCCCGCATCATGGACGTGGAGCAGGTGATCGTCGGCGGCGGTTCTCGCGACCGCAAGCTCCTGGTGCCGCCGGCGTCACTCGCCGCCCTGCCGAACGCCGAGGTCGTCGAGGGCCTCGCAAAGGACTCGACCGACTGACGATCCGCACGTCGAGTCCGACGCGCTCGGTAATGTCAGGGCGTCCGTTCGACCCAAGGGGGAACACCATGGACCAGTTCATCGACGCCTACAAGCTCGTCGTCCTCAAGAACTACGCCAACTTCGAGGGTCGACTCGGCCGCGGCGCCTTCTGGCGTTTCGTCCTCGTCAACCTCGTCATCTCGATCGTTTTGAGCATTCTGGCCCAGGTCATCGGCGTCGTGGCGTGGCTCGCCTACGTGTTGTACGGACTCGCGCTGATCGTGCCGGGCATCGCGGCCGGCGTCCGTCGACTGCACGACACGAACAAGACCGGATGGCTCGTCCTGATCGGTCTGGTCCCATCCTCGGACTGATCGTGCTGATCGTGCTGTTCGCGATCGAGGGCGACGAGCAGCCGAACGACTACGGCCCCGTGCCGAACGACGTCTACGACGAATACGCCTGACGACGACGTCGAGCGGTCTACGTCAGTGCCGGAAGTGGCGCTCGCCGGTGAACACCATGGCGATGCCGTGTTCGTCGGCGGCGGCGATCACCTCGTCATCGCGCACCGAGCCGCCGGGCTGGATCACGGCTGCGATGCCCGCTGCGGCAGCGGCGTCGAGCCCGTCGCGGAACGGGAAGAACGCGTCGCTCGCGCACACGCCTCCATCGGCCCGGCCGGCCGACCGCTCGGCGGCGATGCGGGCCGAGTCGAGACGGTTCTGCTGCCCTGCGCCGATCCCGAACGCCTGCCGGTCCTTGGCGTAGACGATCGCGTTGCTCGTGACCGCGGCGCACACGCCCCAGGCGAACACCAGGTCGTCCCACTGTCGAGGCGTAGGTTCCGTCTGGGTGACGACCCGCCAGCCCGTCCGGTCGAGTGACACCGGGTCCGGCTGCTGCACGATCAGGCCACCGTCGAGCGGCTTGAGATCGAACCGCCACTCGGCGGGCGACTCGGCGGTGATGACACGAAGGTTCTTCTTCGCCAGCAACGTCTGCAACGCCTCGTCGTCGTAGCCCGGCGCGACGACGACCTCGGTGAAGACCGACGAGAGCGGCTCGGCCATCGCCTGGGTCACGGTGCGGTTGACGGCGACGATGCCACCGAACGCGCTGACCGGATCGCAGGCGTTCGCCTTCACGTAGGCGTCGGCAATCGGGTCATCGGCGTCGCTCCCGATCGCCACTCCACAGGGGTTGGCGTGCTTGACGACGACACACGCCGGCTCGTCGAACCGGTTCGCGAGCCGCCAGGCGGCCTCGGCGTCGTACAGATTGAGGTAACTGAGCGCCTTGCCGCCGTGCTGGGTCATCGTGTCCCACCAACTCGTCGCTCCGCTGAAACGGTATCGGGCGCCCTGCTGATGCGGGTTCTCGCCGTACCGCAGCACCTCGGCGCGCTCGAGCGCCAAGTGGATCGTCGATGGGAGCGGATCAGGTTCCGGCAGGTCATCGTCGAACCAGGTCACGATCGCAGCGTCGTAGGCGGCCGTGTGAGCGAACGCGTCGCGGGCGAGCCGGCGACGTGTTGCGAGCGTGATCTCCCCGTGCTCGCGCACGTCGGCGACGACGGTGGCGTACTCGGACGGATCGACGACGACGGCGACGTGGGCGTGATTCTTCGCAGCCGCACGCACCATCGCCGGCCCACCGATGTCGATCATCTCGACGGCACTCCCCGATCCGTGTTCGAACGCAGTCGTGTCACTGCCGAACGGATAGAGGTTCGCGACCACCAGCGAGATCGGCTCGATGCCGTAGTCGGCCATGTCGGCGCGGTGGGCGGCGTTCGTGGGGTCGCCGAGGATGCCGCCGTGGATCTTGGGGTGCAGCGTCACGACGCGGTGGTCGAGGATGGCCGGCACGCCGGTCAGGTCGGCGACGTCGGTGACGGGCACGCCCGTCTCGGCGATCGCCTTGGCGGTCCCCCCGCTCGAGACGAGGCTCCACCCCAGTTCGTGGAGGGCGGCGGCCAGGTCGGCGACGCCGGTCTTGTCGTACACGGAGAGCAATGCGGTCGGCACGTTCGACGACCGTAGCGAAGCCCGCCGTCCCGCACCCCGCCCCCGAACGAAATGTCAGCCGCCGGCACCGGTCGTGAAAATGACGGGCGACCGCCGTCACCCTGAGTAGGGTCGTGTGCTGGGGGAGTCACGACTCACCGTGCGCGACCATCGTGCACGCTCGACCTTTGGAAGGACCCAGATGCAGAAAAAGATCACCGTTGCAGACATCATCATGTTGGTAGGAGGAGCCGTTGCGTTCCTCTTCTCGTTCCTGAAGTTCGCGAGCGGCCGAGGTGCCCCCAACGCCTGGGACACCGACTTCTTCGCCTTCGCCACCACCTTGCCGGCCCTCCTCGGTCTGGCCATGGCGGTGTGGATCGTGCTCGGACTGGCCGGCGTGGCGCTGCCCGAGCAGGTCCTGACGTTCAACAGCGATCAGCTCAAGGCCACCTGGGGCATCGCTGCCGCCGGGATCATGCTGTCGTGGATCACGACCGACTTCGACAAGGGAGTCGGCTACTGGCTGATGCTGCTCGGATCGTTGGCGATGGCGGTCGGTGCCGTGATGGCACTGCTCGGCAAGGGCACCGAGACCGTCGACATCCCCGGCGGCTCGAAGGACACAGCGAGCGCTACGAGCTCCGAGGCGTCCTCGACGCCTCCTCCCCCGCCGCCGGCCACCGACGCCTGAACTTCGACGGTCGCCCGGGCCCGGGCCCGAAGCGACGCCTGAGACGACGAAGGCGGCTCCACCTCGAGCGAGGTGGAGCCGCCTTTCGCGTTCGGGATGGGGTCGGGTGGGCTTACAGGCCGGCGACGATCTCGGCCATCAGTTCGCCGGCCTCGGTCGGGTTGAGGCCGACCTTGACGCCGGCCGCGGAGAGCGCGTCCATCTTGCCCTGCGCCGTCCCCTTGCCGCCGGACACGATCGCACCGGCGTGGCCCATCTTCTTGCCGGGAGGGGCGGTCACACCGGCGATGTAGGCCGACATGGGCTTGGTCACGTTGGCGGTGATGAACTCGGCCGCCTCTTCCTCGGCCGAACCACCGATCTCGCCGATCATCATGATCGCATGGGTCTCGGGGTCGGCCTCGAACTCGCGGAGGCAGTCGATGAAGTTGGTGCCCGGAACCGGGTCGCCGCCGATGCCGACACACGTCGACACGCCGATGCCCTTCTGCTTGAGTTCGTACAGCGCCTGGTAGGTGAGCGTGCCGGAGCGGCTGACGATGCCGACGTTCGGCCCGTCGGCGGACGGCAACTCGGCGATCTCACCGGCGGTGATGCCGATGTTGCACTTGCCGGGGCTGATGATGCCGGGGCAGTTGGGNCCGAGCAGGCGGGTGTTCGGGTAGTCNCGGACGAGGGTGTTGTANACCTTNGCCTCGTCCTGGGCCGGGATGCCCTCGGTGATGCACACGATGAANTCGATGCCGGCCGCGGCGGCGTCGAGGATCGCCCCGGCCGCGAACTTCGGCGGGACGACGACGAACGAGGCGGTGGCGCCGGTGGCGGCGATCGCGTCCTCGACCGTGTCGTAGACCGGGATGCCGTCGACGTCCTGGCCCGCCTTGCCCGGCGTCACGCCGGCCACGATCTGGGTGCCGTAGTCGCGGTTGCGGAGGCCGTGGTACTTGCCCTGGCCACCGGTGAGGCCCTGGACGATGACCTTGGTGTTCTCGTTGACGAAAATGGCCATGGGGGATCAGGCTCCTGCGGCCAGTGCGACCGCGGCTCGGGCGGCGTCGAGCATCGTGGGCTCGCTCCGCAGCTTGTCTTCCGGAATGCCGGCGTCGGCGAGGATCCGGCGACCCTCCTCGGCGTTGGTGCCGTCGAGGCGGATCACGATCGGCGCCTTCAGGTCGACACGACCGAGCGCCTCGACGATCCCCTTGGCGACCTCTTCGCCGCGGGTGATGCCGCCGAAGATGTTGATGAAGATCGACTTCACGTTCTCGTCGAAGTTGATCACCTCGAGCGCCCCGGCCATCACGTCGGCATTCGCGCCTCCGCCGATGTCGAGGAAGTTCGCCGCGGCGCCGCCGACCTGGTTCACGACGTCGAGCGTCGACATGGCGAGACCCGCACCGTTGGCGATGATGCCGACGGTGCCGTCGAGGCCGATGTACTGGAGGTCTTTCTCGGCCGCCATCTTCTCGCGGTCGTCCATCTCGGTCAGACCCTTGAAGTCCTCCCATTCGGGATGGCGGAACTCGGCGTTGCCGTCGAGGGTGACCTTGGCGTCGAGCGCGTGCACCTCACCGGTCGGCTTCAGGATGAGCGGGTTGATCTCCGCGAGGTCGCAGTCACCCTCGGTGAAACATGCGTACAGCTTCACGAGGATGTCGGCGGCACCGTCGAGCGCCCGCTCCGGGAGCTTGGCGTCGGTCGCCGCCTGACGGGCGGTCGCGAGATCGAGCCCGTCGACCGGGTCGATGTGCAGCTTGACGATCGCGTCGGGATTGGATTCGGCGACCGCCTCGATCTCGACACCACCCTCGGCCGACAGCATGAGCAGGTGCTTCTTGGCGGCGCGGTCGAGCGTGAAGCTGGCGTAGTACTCCTCCTCGATGTCGGAGGCGTGCTCGACCCAGAGGCGGCGGACCGTGTGGCCCTTGATGTCCATACCGAGGATGTTGCCGGCGTGCTCGCGCACCTCGTCGGCGTTGTCGGCGAGCTTGATGCCACCCGCCTTGCCGCGCCCTCCGACCTGCACCTGCGCCTTGACGACGACGGGGTACCCCGCGCCCTCGGCGGCCGTGACGGCCTCCTCGACGGTGTCGGCCGGTGCGCCCGGGCTCACCGGAATGCCGTAGCGGGCGAAATACTGCTTGCCCTGATACTCGAACAAGTCCACGTTGGGTCGTTCCCTTCTGGTCGGTGTGAGATGTCGGTCGGGTCAGCCGGCGGCGACGCGGCCGTCGAGCGCCTGCTCGAGCCACTCGCTGATGGTGCGCAGCGACGCACCGGGCTGGAAGATCTCGGCGATGCCCTGCTCTTTCAGCGCCCGGGCGTCGGCGTCGGGGATGACACCACCGCCGAACACGAGGACGTCGTCGAGCTCGCGTGCGGCCAGTTCGGCCACGACGCGGGGAAACAGGGTGAGGTGCGCGCCCGACAGCAACGACAGGCCGACGGCGTCGGCGTCTTCTTGCAGCGCCGTCTCGGCGATCTGCTCGGGCGTCTGGTGCAAGCCGGTGTAGATGACCTCGAAACCGTGGTCCCGAAGGGCCCGGGTGATGGTCTTGGCCCCGCGATCGTGCCCGTCGAGTCCGGGCTTGGCGACGACGACGCGATAAGTGCGCTCCACGAGTCCTGCACCCTATTCGCTCGGTGTCGAACGTGCCCAACCGGCCCACCGGGTTCGTACGGTTCGGGCAGTGTGGACGGCAGACTGGCAGCGTGCCGCTTCCCCGCATGCGTTCGCCGTTCACCCGGGCCGTCGTCCCGGTGCTCGGCGGCATCGCGGTCATCGGGGTGATCGGAGTGTTCCTCTGGGGCATGGCGGCGTGGATCTCGCGTGGGGGCGCCGAGGCGACCGAACGCATCGCTCCGTCGGAGTTGACGGTCGGTCCGGTCGAATCGCTGGCCGACGAGGTCGCCGAGAACGGTCCGCTGTTCTTCCCCGAACTCGGCACGGCGATCGGCACCCGCTCGATCGTCGTCGATCACACCGGAAGCGTCGCCGCGGACGGCTGGCGGGTCTATTGGGCGTACCCGGCCGACCGCGAGCCGTCGTGTGTGGTCGAGCAGGTGATCGGCACCAGCGCCTTCGTCGACTGCGACGGGCGCGAGATCGACGTCGCCGAGCTCTCGCCGCCCGACGCCGGCGTGTTCCCGCGTGTCGACGGTCGCGAGACGTTGGTGATCGACCTGCGCAGCGCTGCCCGGCCCTGACGGATCAGGTCAGGACGGCTGCAGCACGTCGAGCAGCCGCTCGACGAACAGGTCGGTGTGCTCGTCCAGGCGGTTGCGCTTGATCTCCAGCCCACCGGCGACGTCGGCACCGGTCTGGCGGAGCGAGGCGGTGAGCTTGTCGATGCTCTTGCCGGCGTCGAGTGCGAACGTGAGGAAGCACGCGGCCTTCTTGCCGCGCATCGGCGGCAGATTGGCGATCTTCGGTGCCCCGAACGGGGCTTGACCGACGACGAACAGGCCGTGGGTCCACGTGCCGACGAGCACGAGGTCGGCTTGCTGGATCGCGTGGAGGTCGGGGCGACCGACCGACGACATGCCGCTGATCGTCCAACGCTCCTGCTGGAGTTTGTCGGCGATCAGGTCGGCCGCTTTCCAGGTGTTGCCGGTGAGGCTCTCGACGAGCAGTGCTGCCTTCATCGGTGGAAGAGTCTGCCAGATCGGAGCACCCGACGCGAGGGCCGAACGTCCCGCGGCCGTCGGGCGCGGGCGCCCCCGGTCAGATCTTCTTGAGCGGCGCCCAGGCGAGCGCCAGGTGCTTCTGGCCGACACCCGGGAAGTTGATCACGGCCTCGGCCTTGTCGCCGACGCCCGAGATGTCGATGATCACGCCCTCGCCGAAGGCGGGGTGTGCGACGTCGTCGCCGACCTTGAGGCCGAGCTCCTGCGAGTTGGACGGTTCGGGCGTGTTCCGCGACCGCATGGCCGACTCGACGATGCGATCACGGTGCGCATCCTGCGCTGCGGAGTCGACGCCGCGACCGCGGCGACGGTAGGCAGGCGGGTCGTCGTAGGCGCGTTCGTCGCGCCCTCGATAACTCTGACGCCCGTACGACGATCGTCCACTCACGTTGCCTCGCTGGTCGACGAGATCGTCGGGGATCTCGTCGAGGAAGCGCGACGGCGGGTTGTACTGGGTGTTGCCGAACAACATCCGGCTCCACGCGTGCGAAATGAACAGCCGCTGCATCGCCCGCGTGATGCCGACGTAGGCGAGGCGGCGCTCCTCTTCCATCTCGTCGGGTTCGGTGAGCGCCCGGTTGTGCGGGAAGACCCCCTCCTCGACCCCGACGATGAACACGGCCGGGAACTCGAGGCCCTTGGCGGAGTGCAGCGTCATCAACACGACCTGATCGTCGGCCGTGCCTCCGTCGGGGAGATCGTCGGTGTCGGCGACGAGGCTCACCTGCTCGAGGAACTCGTCCATCACGGTGAACTCCCGAGCGGAACCGACGAGTTCGCCCAGGTTCTCGATGCGGCCGTGGGCCTCGACGGTGTCCTCGGCCTCGAACTCGGCGAGGTAGCCCGAGTCGTCGATGCAGGCCTGCAGGAGGTCGCCCGGCCCGACCCCCTCGGTGTCGGCCAGCTCGGCGAGTCGGTCGAGCATCTCGGTGAAGTGGGCCAGACCGCGCCGGGCCGGGCCGGTGACACCGGCCTCGTCGGGGTGACGCATCGCCTCGGCGAAGGTGATCCCCATCTCGGAGGCGTACGCGTCGAGTCGGTCGATGCTGGCGTCGCCGATGCCGCGCTTGGGCACGTTGACGATCCGCTTGACGCTGACCTCGTCGGCCGGGTTGATGACCGCTTTGAGGTACGCCATCGCGTGCTTGACCTCGCGCCGGTCGTAGAAGCGGGTGCCGCCCACGACCTTGTACGGGATGCCGGATCGCATGAACGCTTCCTCGATCACGCGGGCCTGGGCGTTCGTGCGGTACAGCACCGCCATCTCGCGCCAGTTGTAGGCGTCGTCGCGGTGGAGTTGCTGGCAGGTTCCGGCCACCCACATCGCCTCGTCGCCCTCGTCCTCGGCGTGGTAGCGCACGATGCGGTCGCCGCCGCCGACGTCGGTCCAGAGGTTCTTCGGCTTGCGTTCGACGTTGTGGTCGATGACGGCGTTGGCGGCGTCGAGAATCGTCTGCGTCGACCGATAGTTCTGGTCGAGCACGATCGTCGTCACCTCCGGGAACGCATCCTCGAACTGCAAGATGTTCCGGAAGTCTGCCCCGCGGAACTTGTACACGCTGTTGTGGACGAGCAGGCCACCGGCGACGTAGGTGTGCACCCGGTCGACCTCGAGATCGAACACCGGACCCGAGTGTGGTTCGAGATCGATCGAGTCGACCGTGCCGACGTCGAAGCCGGCGTCGCCGAGCACGAGCAGTTCCATGGCGGGTCGGGCGTTGGCGATCGGCATCAGGTCGTAGATGACACCATCGTGGGAGAGCCGACGGCGGATGTCGAGCCGGCCCGCTGCTGCGATCCGGTGGGCATCGTCGAGGGCGTCGGAGTAGGCCTTGTACACCGTCTCGTACCGGAAACTCGTCGCCGTCTTGCCCCCGCGGAGGCGGATGCCGGCTGCCGTGAGGAGCGCTGCCACCTCGGGTCGGTTCGACGACCACTGCACCCGGTGGTAGCCGATCTCGGCGCGGGCGTCGGAGAACATGGTCAGGTTCACGGTCGCTCGTCGAGCGCCGTTCTGTGGACGGTGGTGCGGGAAGGTCGGGTCGAGGGCGAGGTCGTACAGCAGGTGCTTGGCGCGGGTGGTGGTGTCGAGTTCGTCGTAGAGCCGGCGAAGCCAGACCTCGTCCATCGCCAGACCGCGACCGGCGTCGTGGAAGCAGGCGGTCGGCAGGCCGTACTCGGCGGCGTACCTCGCCTCGTGGTAGGCCGCTTCGGGCAGTGAGTCGCAGACCCGCAGCACCCAGGCTGCGTCCGCGTGTTCCTGGTTCGTCCGCACGAAGAGACCGTGCTTCCGGACCCCCTTCGCAAACGGGAGGGCTCCGACGGTGCGACCGATCCGCCAACCGCGATCGGCGCGAAACATCAGGTAGACGAGCCAACGATCTTCCTGAGGCACGAGTCGCATCGGGACGAGGTGCCCGGGGGTCGCCACGACCTCGCGGCCGCCAACACCCAGCCGGACGACCACGCCCTCGTAGTGACCAGGCTGGACGTGCGTGACCCGCTCGACCCGGCCCTCACGATGCTGGGAAGTCCCGACGACCTCGTCGCCGACACGAAGCGTCTCGATCGGGACCTCGCCGTTCGGCGTCGACACCAACGTCCCGGCCGGGAAACACTGGTCGGTGTCGCCCACGACGGTGACG
Source organism: Acidimicrobiaceae bacterium (assembly GCA_002698945.1). Lineage (GTDB taxonomy): Bacteria > Actinomycetota > Acidimicrobiia > Acidimicrobiales > Ilumatobacteraceae > Ilumatobacter. The sequence goes on along the minus strand of NZZV01000221.1, from coordinate 9,739 downwards.
TTGTGGTGATCGCCCGCCAAGAGGAGGACGATCTCGTTCTGGGCCTGGTTCGTGTCCTGGTATTCGTCGACGAGGATGTGGCGGAAGCGTCGGCGGTAGTGGTCGAGCACGTCGGGGTGCTCGCGGAACAGCTCGACGACCTTGGTGAGCAGGTCGTCGAAGTCCATCGCGCCGGCCTTCAGGAGCCGGGCCTGGTACTCGGCGTACACGTCGGCGTGCTTGCGGTCGAAGATGTTCTCCGCCTCCGCGGCCGCCTGCTCGGGCGACTTCAGCTCGTTCTTCCACAGCGAGATGAGCCCGTGGACGCCGCGCGGTGTGAACCGCTTCGCGTCGAGCCCGAGGTCGCGGATGATGTAGCCGGTCAGCCGGACGGCATCGGCCTGGTCGTAGATCGAGAACGTGCGCGGGTACCCGATCGCCTCTCCGTCGCGACGCAGGATGCGGACGCACGCCGAGTGGAACGTCGACACCCACATCGTCCGCACGACGGGTCCGACCAGCTCCGCCACACGTTCGCGCATCTCGGCCGCGGCCTTGTTGGTGAACGTGATCGCCAGGATCTCCGACGGGCGAGCTCCCTGGTCGATCAGGTGCGCGATGCGATGGGTGAGCACCCGCGTCTTGCCCGAGCCCGCACCTGCCACGACGAGCAAGGGACCTTCGGTGTGCACCACGGCATCGAGTTGGTCGGGGTTGAGCCCCTCGGTGAACGGCGACGGCCCGTCCCGCCGAGGCCGCGCCGGCTCGACGAACGTGTCGGCCGGATGCGGCATGTCGGCATTGGGATCGACGAGGCCGGACGACGCCGGAGCGTCGACGCGATCGGCGGCAGGTTCGTCGTCAGCGGGATCGGAGAAGAGCGTGGGCGGGTCCGACATCGTGGACCCATCCTAGGGAGAGGGTGTCACACCGCCGGAGCCGCGATCGGACGACCCGGGAGCCGTCTCAACGCAACCGGAGGCTGGCGTCCCAATCGACGGCCACACGTTGCTGATCGGCCGGATCGACCTTCACATCGAGCACCGCCCCCGGCTGCAGCGTCCCCGCCGCCGCTGCCGTGACGTACTCACCGGTCTGCGCTTCGTACGGTTCGGCACCGTCGGGATGCACTTCGAGTTCGAGGTACACGAGCGAGTGGAACTCGTTCGCTCGTCCGCCGTCGGCGAGAAACGTCACCAGGGCCTCGGCAGAACGGCCCGTCGCGAGCACCTTGCGACTCTGCTTGGCCGCTCGGTGTGCGAACTTCGACCGGTCCACCTGCCCCTGCAGGGCACGGCTCTTCGCCGTCGCTCCACCCAGGCGGCGTTCGCGTTCGGCGGCCGGCATGGTCCAGAACCGGATGCCGATCAGGAGCAGGGGGAGGAACAGCACGAGCAGCCCGCTGCCGACGATCAGCCACCAGACCGGAGGATCGTCACCCGTCGCCCAGAGGACGACGAGCGCGACGCCCACGACGTCGGCGACGACCACGATGATCTTCGGGAGCCACTTGGCCACCGGACCCACCTCCGCTGCCATTGCCGCAGCCTATTCATCACCCGTCGTGCCCGTCCTGCGAATATCCGCCCGCGTTCGGGTGGGACGATTCGGGTTCAGCGGCGGGTGAGCGCTGCGGCGGCATCGATCTGATGGTGAGCGGTGTCGAGGTCGTCGCCGGGGAAGACGTTGATGCTCGACACGCCGGCGTCATCGAGCGCGTCGACGTGGGCGTGGGCGTCGTCGAGGGTGCCGATCGCCCCGATCTCCCGCCAGTGATCGGCCGGCATGTCGACGAGCGCGTCCGCTCCACCGCGCTCGACGCGCCGGTACATCTCGTCGAAGAAGGGCAGCACGAGGAACGCCGGCCGACGTTCGCGAATCAGGCCGGCGACGAACGGCGCGACCCATCCGTACGCCTCACGACGATCGTCCGACACCGCCATCATCGTGAACGTGACGACCCGGAACCCCGCCGGGTTCCCGGCCTGCTCCAACGCCCACCTCACGTACGTCGGTCCGGCACCCTCGACGAGGATCACCCCGTCGGCGACCCGGCCGGCAACAGCGAGCGACTTGGTCTGCTGCACCCCCGCCACGATCGGTGGCACCACGGTCGGCGGCTGCTCGAGACGGACACGATCGAGCTGCACGTGGCGCCCGGCGACGGTGACCTCCTCACCGGCCAGCAGACGCCTGACGGCCGAGATCGTCTCCTCGAGCGCCGCCAGCGGCGAGGCCGGCCGGACACCCATCTGCGCCATCCACTCCTGCACACCGTGCCCGATCCCGGGGAAGAACCGCCCGGGTGCGATCTCGGCGAGGGTCGCGACCTCCATCGCTGTGATCGGCGCCGCCCGTGCGACGGCGGGCATGATGCCCAGTCCGACGCCGATCCGTTCGGTTGCCGCCAGCGCCGTGGCGGCCAGCGAGATGCCGGCGGTGTAGAAACAGTCCTCGATCAGCCACAGCTGATCGAGGCCGGCCGCCTCGACGCGGCGGGCGTAGTCCGCGACCGCGCCGGCCGGGAACGCCCGGTCGTAGACCATGCCGATCTCAGCGCGTGCCATGCCCGGAACGGTAGACGGTTTCAGAGTTCGACGAGCACGGTGACCGGCCCGTCGTTCACCAACTCCACCTGCATCTCGGTGCGGAACCGTCCGGTCGCCACCGAGGCGCCGTTCGCACGGAGCCGCTCGACGAAACGCTCGACGAGCGGTTCGGCCTGCTCGGGACGGGCCGCGTCGATCCAGCTCGGCCGGCGGCCCTTGTCGGTGTTGCCGTACAAGGTGAACTGGCTGACGACCAGCACCTCGGTCGGGTCACCCGCGTCGTGTCGAGCAGCGAGCGACTCGTTCATCACACCGTCGGCGTCGTCGAGGATGCGCAGGTGCCACACCTTGTCGGCGAGCTTGTCCGCCACGCCCTCGTCGTCGGTGTGCGTCGCCCCGACCAGCACGCACAGACCGGGGCCGATCTCGCCCACCCGCTCCGTCCGATGTTCCGCACCTGCACCGTCGGCCTCGACGACGTCCACGCTCGCCCGCTCCACCCGTTGCACCAGTGCCCGCACACCGACAGCGTGCCACGAAGACGAGCGCCAGGTGTCGGGGTGGGGGACAATGTGCCGGTGCCGATCCACACCCTGACGATCGAGAGCGACCGCGTCCGCGCCGAGGTCGCGGCCGATGACGGCGGTCGACTCGCCCAACTCACGATCGACGGAACACCGCTGCTGATCGGACACGACGACCTCCCGACGGAGGGCGTGGCGACGGGCATCGGATGGGGAGCGTTCCCGATGGTGCCGTGGGCCGGCCGCATCCGCCACGGCCGATTCGAGTTCGACGGCGTCGAGTACCGACTGCCGATCAACTTCGACGACCACGCGATCCACGGCGTCGGCTTCGAACTGCCCTGGTCGATCGTCGAACACGGAGATCACCATCTCGAGCTCCGGCTCGAGCTACCCAGCGATGACCGCTGGCCCTTCGGCGGCGAGGTCCGACAGCGATACGACGTCGACGACGACGGGCTGACGACCGAGATGAGCGTCACCGCGACCGACCTGGCGTTCCCGGTCGCGCTCGGTTGGCACCCGTGGTTCCGCAAGCCCGATCACGTCGGATTCGCACCCGTGGCGATGTACCGACGCGACGACGACCACATCGCCGTGTCCGAGCTCGTCCCGGTCCCCGACGGGCCGTGGGACGACTGCTTCGTCAACTTCGAACCGGTCGACGTCGAGATCGCCGGTGTCGAGCTGCGCATCACGTCCCCGTGCGACCACTGGGTCGTCTACGACGAGCGGGCGTACGCCACCTGCATCGAACCCCAGACCGGGCCACCCGATGCGTTCAACATCGCCGTTCGGCGCCTCGAACCGGGTGCGACCACCTCGGCGCGGTACCGGATCGCGCGCCGCTGACACTTGTTACCTCCAGGTAACTCCGACCGATAGTCTGTCCGGATGCCCCCGGTCGGACACGATCCCAGCGCGCCGCTGTCGCTCGCCTACCTGACGTATCGCGGCAAGCCCCACGTCGGCGGCCAGGGCATCTACACGCGACACCTGACCAAGGCACTGGTCGATCTCGGCCATCGCGTCGAGGTGTTCTCCGGCCAGCCGTATCCGGTCGTCGACGAACGCATCCCGTTGACGAAGCTGCCGTCGCTCGACATCTTCAACGACCAGTACCCCGGCCGCTTTCCCGCCTACTGGGAGTTCCGCAGCCGGCACGACCTCCTGGAAGCCGCCGTGTTCTGCACCGGCCAGTTCCCGGAACCGCTCGCGTTCAGCGCCCGCGTCAACGCCCACCTCTCGAAACGGTTGGGTGAGTTCGACCTGGTGCACGACAACCAGTCGCTCGGATGGGGCATCGCCAAGCTCGAGGAGAAGATCCCGCTCGTCGTCACCCTCCATCACCCGATCACCCGTGATCGCGCGCTCGAGATCGAGGCGGCGCCGAACTGGTTCAAGCGACGCTCGGTCGGCCGCTGGTACAGCTTCGTCCGCATGCAGGGCAAGGTCGCGTCGCGAGTACCACGCGTCGTCGTCGTCAGCGAGAACTCGATCAACGACATCCACGCCGACATGGGGGTGCCGATGGAGAACATGCGGCTCGTGCCGGTCGGCGTCGATCCGGACCTGTTCCGCCCGCTCGACGGTGTCGTCCCCGTCGCGGGCCGGCTGATCACCACGGCGTCGGCCGACGTCGCCATCAAAGGCCTCCCCTACCTGATCGAGGCAATGGCGAAGCTGCGGGCGGACGGCCACGACATCTCGCTCACGGTGATCGGACGCGCCAAGCCCGGCAAGTCGATCGACCTGATCGACCAATACGACCTCGCCGACCACATCGAGTTCGTCTCGGGTGTGCCCGACGAGCGGATCGTGGAGCTGTACGCCGAGGCCGAACTGGCCGTCGTCCCGAGCCTGTACGAAGGCTTCTCGCTCCCGGCGATCGAGGCGATGTGCACCGGTACCCCCCTCGTCGCGACCGACGGCGGCGCGCTCCCCGAGGTCACCGGCACCGACGGTGAGACGGTGTTCCGCTGCCGGAAGGGCGACGCCGACGACCTCGCCCGCACGATCAGTCATGCACTCGCCAACCCCGAGGCGCGGGCCCGTGTCGGTGAAGCGGGCCGACGACGTGTCCTCGAGCGGTGGACGTGGCGCCGTTGCGCCGAACTCACCGTCGAGCAGTACCGAGAGGTGCTCGCCATGCCCCAGAACGTGCAGAAGCTCGCCGCCAACGGCCGGATCTGACCGATGCTCACCATCCGCTTCGACGAGTTGGGCCTGCGACCCGACGACCATGTCCTCGACGTCGGTTCCGGGTTCGGACGGCACGTGTACGAATGCGCACGTCGCGGCGCCCGCGTCGTTGCACTCGACTACGCCGCCGACGAGGTGGTCGAGACGCGTGACACCCTCGCGGCGATGGTGACCGCCGGCGAGATCACTGCCGACCGTCTGACGGGCGTCCTGCGCGGCGATGCCACTCACCTGCCGTTCCCCGACGACACGTTCGACGTCGTCATCACGTCAGAAGTGCTCGAGCACATCCAGGACGACGTCGCCGCCATCGGCGAGATGGTTCGCGTCCTCAAGCCCGGAGGCCGGTTCGCGGCCACCGTGCCGGCGTGGTCACCCGAGGTCGTCAACTGGAAGCTGAGCGACGAGTACCACGCACCGAAGTCGGTCGGTGGGCACGTCCGCATCTACACCAAGACCGAGCTGCGGGCGAAGCTGCGCACCGCAGGTCTCGAGGTCGACGGCCATCACCGTGCCCACGCGCTGCACGCTCCCTACTGGTGGCTGAAGTGCGCCGTCGGTCCCACCGACGACGATCACCCGTGGGTGGTCAAGTACCGCAGCTTCCTCGAGTGGGACATCATCGAACAGCCCACCAGCACCAGGGTCGCCGAACGTGTGTTGTCACCGGTGCTCGGTAAGAGCTCGGTGCACTACGCAACCAAACGGGCGACGAAGCAAAAGACGAGCCCGTCGACGACGCTGCACGGGGCGACCGGGCACGGGGCGACCGAGCAGGTGGCGACGTGACCCGACCGAGCCGCATCCCCGACCTGCCCGGTGTCATCGCGTGTGACGAGGTCGTCGCGTCGGGCGAACACCTCGCCACGCTCCAGACCGACAGCGGGATGATCCCGTGGTGGCCAGGTGGGCACTGCGATGCGTGGAACCACGTCGAGTCGGCGATGGCACTCGACGTCGCCGGCCTCCATCACGAGGCCGAGCGCGCCTACGAGTGGCTCGCCGACATCCAACGTCCCGACGGCAGCTGGCACAACTACTACCTGCCCGACGGCGACCGCGACATGGCCGTCGAGGACGACAAGGTCGACACGAACGTCGTCGCCTACATCGCCACCGGCGTGTGGCACCACTGGAAGTGCACGTCCGACCGCAGCTTCGTCGACAACCTGTGGCCCACCGTCGAACGTGCCCTCGACCACGTGCTCTCGCTCCGCAAGGACGACGGCCTCGTGCTCTGGGCCGTCGAGGCCGACGGCACCCGACGGTGGGACTACGCCCTGCTGACCGGATCGTCGTCGATCCAACATGCACTCCGCTGCGGTGCCGCGGCCGGACTGGCGACCGGATCGCCCCGCCCCGACTGGGTGGAAGCCGCCGACCGGATGTGTTCGCTGATCGCGAACGAGCCGCTCGCGTTCCAACCGAAGACGCGCTGGGCGATGGACTGGTACTACCCCGTCCTCACCGGAGCGATCGAGGGGGAGGCCGCCAAGATCCGCCTCGCCGACGGATGGCCGACCTTCTCGATGGAAGGCCTCGGCATCCGGTGCGTCAGCGACGAGCCGTGGATCACCGCGTCCGAGACCGCTGAGGCGTCATTGGCCTACGCCGCGATCGGCGACTTCGCCACCGCGACCGACCTGCTCCGCTGGACGCGCTCGCATCGCTGCCCCGACGGGGCCTACCTCACCGGTCTGGTGTACCCCGAACAGGTCGTGTTCCCGGCCGGCGAGACGAGTTCGTACACGGCCGCCGCCGTGATCCTCGCCGCCGACGCGATCGCCGGCGCCAGCCCCGCCAGCGACCTGTTCGTCCGGCCATCCGTGCGCCCTGCCTGACGGCACCAGCCGAGCCCGCCCGGCAGCGAACCGAGTGTTCACAGCATCCACCGAGGACGGGCTCGCGCAGCTCGACCCCTATGCTCGACGGCGATGATGTCGAGAACCGTGTGGTCGATCTGGACGTGGCTCGTGCTCGCGGTCGCGGCGATCGTGATCACCCCGATGGTGGCGGTGATCCGTCTCGCGACCATGCCGTTCGATCCGGGCGCCTATCACGCGGGACGCATGTTCCGACAGATCGGTGTCGTGATGGAGAAGCTCAGCCCGCTCTGGACGTTCACGGTCTCGGGCTCCGTTCCCGACGACCCCCGGCGTCCCTACGTCGTCGTCGCCAACCACGAAAGCTTCGTCGACATCCTGCTGCTGTGTCACGTGCCGATGGAGACCAAGTGGATGTCGAAGAGCGACTTCTTCCGGTTCCCGCTCATCGGCTGGTGCATGCGCATGGTCGGTGACATCCGGCTCGACCGCAGCGACAAGAAGTCGGGGATCGAGGCTCTGAAGCAGAGTCGCGACCGTCTCGACAAGCGCGTCTCCGTCATGATCTTCCCGGAGGGCACGCGGTCGAAGTCGGGCGAACTCCAGCCGTTCAAGACCGGCGCGGCCCGACTCGCCGTCCAGGCCGGCGTCCCGATCCTGCCGATCGCCGTCATCGGAACCCGTGACGCGCTGGTGAAACACGATTGGCGATTCGGCCGGAGCCACGCCGAGGCACGGGTCCTCGAGCCGATCCCGACCGACGGCCTCACGAAGCACGACGCGGACGAACTCACGGCCCGCGCCCGTTCGGCCATCGCCGCCGCCCTCGGCGACATGCGCGCCGAGCGCGGACTCCCACCACTCACCGTCAGCTGATCGCCCGATGATGCTCGCGCCCGTTCGCGTCCTGCAGACGCTGCGTCCCGACATCCCCGCCGGCGTGTTCACCGCCACCGCTGTCAGCACGGTCGTCTTCTCCGCCACCCCGTTTCTCATCCCGGCGATCGCCGGCGACCGCGCCCTCTCCGTCGGCCTGGTCGGGATCGTGTCGACGGCGCAGCTGGGCGGATTCGTCCTCGCCTCGTCACTCGGGCCGCGTCTGCTCCGGCCACGCCGCCGCGTCATGGTCATCGCCATCGTGCTCGGCATCGTCGCCAATCTGCTGTCGGCGGTCGCTCCGGCGTTCGCCTTCCTCGTCGGCACGCGTTTCGTGAGCGGCGTCTCGCTCGGACTGATCGCATGGATCGCCTGGGCCGAAGTGTTCGGCGACAACGAACGTGTCGGCGATGTCGCCGTCATCGGACCGCTCGTCGGGACGATCGCCTCCCCGATCGTCGCGATCATCGTCGACGGGGCCGGTCCCGACTGGATGTTCGTCGCGTTGGCGGCGTTGTACCTCGTTCCTGCGTTCTTCGTCCGATCGATGCATCTCGAAGCGTCGACACGACCACGCGGCGAACGCCACCGACCGACACGCGCCGCGTTCGCGATCCTCGTCGCGCTCGGCACCCTGACGCTGGGTGGCTCGGCGACGTTCGTCTTCGCCGGCGCGATCGGCACCCAGATCATCGGACTCCCGGCATTCACCGTGTCGCTCGTGTTCGCCGCGAACGCACTCGCCGGCCTCCCGTCGGCTCGCTTTCGCGGCGACCGTCGGCTCGCAGGCGCCTGGCTGGCACTCACCGGCACGTCCGCGGTGACCATCGGGGCCGTCCACGAGCCAGCCGCGTTCTGGATCGCGATGATCGTCTGGGGCTTCGCGTTCTGGATGGGCGTACCGGGCGCGTTCTCGCTCCTCGCCGAACGGTCGCGCTATCCCGACGAACGGGCCGGCGATGCCCAAGCGGTCATGGCGACGGGCCGGGTGATCGGCCCACTGATCGGCGGCGTCCTCTACGAGATCTCACCGACGGCGTTGGGGATCGGCGCCGGGGGCGTGATCATCGCCGCCGCGTTGCTGCTCGTCTACGTCGAGTGGCGCATTCGCCCCGAGGTACTCCCTGCGCTGTCAGCTCCTCGCGGGCGCCGACCGGCCTGAACGAGCGACGAATCCGTCGGAATCAGCGGCGTCGGAGCACGCGGAGCGACCCGGTCGCGGACACCTCGTCGAACGCTCCGCTCGCGATCGCGGGCAGGTAGATCTGCTCGTACGGCGGCCGTCCACCATCGGCAGGGTCGGGGAACACGTCGTGGATCGCCAGTGTCCCGCCCGGAGCGACGTGGGGCGCCCAGCCCTCGTAGTCGAGCCGGGCCGGTTCGTCGCCGTGTCCGCCGTCGATGAACAGGAAGCCGATCGGTGTGCTCCAATGTCGCGCCACGCTCGGCGACGCGCCCACGACACCGATCACGGCATCTTCGAGCCCGGCGTCGTGGATCGAGCGCCGGAAGAACGGCAACGTGTCCATCTCGCCGGTGCGCTCGTCGACGACGCCGTCGTCGTGGTGTTCCCAACCGGCCTGGTTCTCCTCCGACCCGCGGTGGTGGTCGACCGCGAACAGGTGGGTACCGGCCGCCCGTGCGGCCGCGCCGAGCCAGATCGTGGATCGTCCGCAGTACGAGCCGACTTCGACCCACGGTGCACCGTGCACCGCGCCGCCGGCGGCCAGCGCCGCCTCGAAGAGGGCATCGCCCTCGTCGGGCGGCATGAATCCCTTGGTGGCGA
>NZZV01000220.1 GCA_002698945.1 Acidimicrobiaceae bacterium | reverse complement strand
ACGTCGAGTGGCTCGTCGACGACATGGAACTGCTCGAGCGGCCGGCCGACAGCCACGACGTCGCTCAGCAGGTCGGCGACGCGGACGGCGTCGTGTACGTCCCGGCACTGCTCGGCCTCGGAACACCGAAGTGGGACTATGGCGCGCGCGGCACCCTGCTCGGACTCACCCGGGGCAGTGAACGTCCCCACATCGTGCGCGCCGTCCTCGAAGGCGTGGCCCATCGAGGCGCCGACCTGGTCGACGCCGCCGAGGCCGACACCGGACTCACGATCCCGTCGCTCCGCGTCGACGGCGGCATGAGCCAGAACCCCACCTTCATCCAGGCGCTGGCCGATGCGACCGGCAAACCGGTCGAGGTGTCACCGACGGTCGACGCCACGACCCTCGGCGCCGGGTTCCTGGCCGGCGTCGCCGGCGGCGTCTGGCCCGACCTGTCCACCGCCGCCCGGAACTGGTCCCCCAGCCGTACGGTCGAACCCGCCGCGGACTCCGATCGAGACCGGTGGGCCGAGGCCGTGCGACGGGCCGAGCGGTGGATCCCCGATCTGTCGGCGCTCGACTTCTGAGGGCGCCTGCTCGCCGGCCCGTCGGCTGACCGACCGAACGATCGATCTCGGCTCGGGAATCGCGACCGGACGACCTCTCCCGTTTAGAATGGCGTCGCCGCGGCCCGACACTGCATGATGGGTGCGCGCAGGCAGCAGAACGTTTCGAAAGGACCTCCACGTGACCAACCCCGCCCCTGCGGAGATCACCACTTCCGACCAGGGCCGCACCACCCGCCGGGCCGTGCTCGGGCTGGGCGCGTTCGGCACCGTCATGGCCGCGGCACGCACCGCTTCGGCCGGGGTGGGGGCCGACCCGGCGGCGATCGCCCAGTTCGCGATGGGCGCCGAGCTGGCGGCCCAGGAGCTGTACCAACTCGCCGACGGTGAGCTGTGGTCGGTCATGGCCGCACACCACGGCGCTTACGCGGAGCGGATCGCCGGCATCGCCGGGCTGTCGGCACGCGGCCGCAACGAGGACATCTACGACGGCTTCGCCGACGCGTTCTCCAGCAGCGACCCCTCCGACGCTGCGATCGAACTCGAGAACACCTTGGCCGCGACCCACACCGAGTTGCTCAGCCAGGACTTCGACCTCCCGATCGTCGCCGCCGTGGCGTCGATCGCGATCACCGAGTCGCGCCACGCCGCCACCATCGCGTCGCTGTCCGGCGCCGACCTCGACACCCAGCTCGTCAACTCCGCCGCTGCGCTCGCCCCGGAGGCCTGATCCATGACCTCGAACCAGCCCACCCCGCTCAATCGGCGCGAACTGTTGCGCAACGGCGGCCTCGCGATCTCGCTCGGCGCTCTGCTCGCCGCGTGCGGTTCGGACCGCTCGGGACCGGACACGCCCGGCAAGATCGGTGTCGAAATGCTGCCCGAGGACGAGTCGATCGACACGACCGTCGACGACGCAGTCATCCTCCGCACCCTGCAGTCGCTGGAGTACACGACGATCGAGATGCACACGATCCTCGCTGGATCCGGTGCGTTGTCCGGCGACGCGCTCGCGCTCGCAGAGCGGCTCATCACCGAGCACCGGCGCCACGCCGACGAGGTCGGCGAGCTGGTCGCCCAGGCCGGCGGATCTGCGTACGAGTGCGCGAACCCGTTCCTGATGGAACGAACCGTCAGCCCGCTCGCAGCCGCGCTCGAGGGTTCGGACGACCCGACCCGCGACGCGCTCGAGATCGCGAACGGCTTCGAGAACATGGTCGCCGCGTCGTATCAGGCGATGGTGGAGCAGTTGAGCGACGGCGCGCTGCGCCCCGGCGCGATGACGATCGGCAACGAATCCGCCCGTCAGGCGGCAGTGGTGGCGCTGGCCACGGACCCCGACGCGGTCGCCCCCGAACTGGGTGAGGCCGAGGAGTCGGAGTTCCCGACCTTCTATGCGATCCCCGCACCGTTCGGCCAGCTCACCGGCATCACCCTCGTGGTGGGTACCGCCGACGTCGACGGCGCACGCACCTCGGTCAGCTTGCAGACGCCGGCCGAGAACAGCTTCGTGTACAACGACCTGTCCTGCTGATCCAGGCTCCCGTCGTCCGCGTCACGCTCAGGCGACGCGGACGGCCTCGAACAGGTTGAAGATGAACGATGCGCCGAGCACGGCGCCGAGCATCAGCATCAACCGACTCGCCAGTGCCATGCTCGTCCGCCAGATGAACAGGGCGGCGACACAGGCGACGATGACGACGATCAGGAAGCCGCTGTCGCCGGCGAGGGCGACGTCCCACAGCTTGGTGGCGTCGATGTCGCCGGGGAACAGTGGGTTGTCCTGGCCGGTCATCGTGTTCCAGCTGAGCCAGCCGGCCCAGAACGCACCGACGCCAACGGGCGCGATGATCCACCGGGGCGCCTTGATGTTGAGCATCGCGACGACCGCGATCGTGGTGACGACGATGGCGACGCCGGTCTGGTAGCCGTTCTCGCCGAGGTTGTCGATCGTGCCCCGCACGACGTCGCCGATCGACCCGAGCAATCCCTGATCGCTGTCGATGGGTGAATCGATCGGTGTACTGACCGGCGTGCTCGGGGGCGCGCTGGTGGGCACCGTGGGATCGGTGACGGTGGAGGGCAGCGTCGACATCGCCGTCAAGCTTGGCACCGCGATCGAACGAAATGACGGACCCCGCGCGGCACCACCGATCCACCGGCGATTTCGGATGTGCGGGCGGCCATCATGTTCTGCACCACGGCGGCTACCCGATCCCGTCGTTCTGCTCGGGCTCCGCTGGCGCGAGAGTGACCTCCACGGTCAGTTTCGCGCCGCCAGAACCAGGGCCGTCCGTCTGCTGGCGCGATTGCGACGTTGAAGGACAGTTTCCCTCCAGCAGACAGACACACCCGCCCAGGAACGTCGACTCGGCTCCCGCCCCAACGGCGCCCAGTACGGCGCGAGAGCGCAAGGCTGGGAGCGACTCGAGGCGCTCGGTCTCGCGATCACCGCTGGTGGTCGCCACGACGACCTGCGTACCGCTCGATGTGCCGGTTGCCGCGCGGGTCGGCTGGCCAGGGGCTTGTCCCGTGGCGAGCTGTTGGTGGCGTGCGTTCAACGTCGACGCCGACCATGAGTGCGCCGGCCCACCTCGAGTCAGCAGCGATGTCGCGCCTGGATCCGTGGTGGCCCACCCGACGTGTCCGCGGGCGCGCGTCCGCTCTCCTCGGAAACCCGGACACACCCGCTGAGTAGGCTGGTGCGTACCACCCACACCCACCGACACCCACGCACCAGCCTACTCAGCGGGCCGGAGGGCATCGGCGGCCGGGAAAGACAGACAACGAGGATGTCATCGTCGCGCCTGCTCATCGCTCGGGTGACGCGCCCGCGGACGCGTCCGCAGGGCAAGCGAGCACCATGTTCGGTCACCACCGAGAACCCGGCCGACCGACGGACTCGCGACCACCGCACAGATCGTCCCGGCCGCACACGAGACGAACCCGACCGTAATCGGCACGTAGGTGGGCGGCGGATCGCCCGAGAGTGTAGGCGGCCGCCACGGTCGATCTCAGCGTTCCAGGCTGGAGCAACAGCGCCAGGAGCGCCGGAACCGTTGGTAGGCAGTCTGGGGCGTCGTGTCGAGGGCGGCGACGGGCCGTGCCCCTGAACTTCGATGCTCCGCACCGGTGGCGGCGTACACTCGCACCGCGATGGTGAGTCGGTCGGGTGGCCGCGGCACGTGCTTCGGCACGGGTCGAGGAAAGTCGGGACTCCACCGGGCAGGGTGCTGGCGAGAGCCAGGTGGGGGCGACCTCACGAACCAGTGCAACAGAAAGCAGACCGCCGATGGGCGCCGCGAGCGATCGCAGCGCCACAGGTGAGGGTGAAACGGTGCGGTAAGAGCGCACCAGCGTGTCGGGTGACCGACACGGCTCGGCAAACTCCACCCGGAGCAAGGTCAAGCAGGGGGATGAGCGGCCCGTTCGACTCCCCCGGGTAGGCCGCACAGATGGATGGCCACCGGGTGCGACAGCACCCACAGAATCCCGCTTACAGACCGACTCACCATCGCACCGTCTGTCGGATGCGTTGTCGGGCACGACGCCGGTCTGCTGGAGCGATACTGACTTCAACGTCGGAATCGCGCCGGCAGACGGCGGGCCCTGGGTCGGTCGGCGCGCACGGGTGCGTCTGGCAGGGCGCTGAAGATCAACAGCGTCCGGTCGGCGGCCAGGCGCCTCGAGGCGAGTTCTTTGGCAACGATGACGAGGTGGGGATCCACACGAACCTCCAAGTGTGACGTCGAGCCGACGTCAGGCCCCGATGGCCATCAGTCGATCGCCAGGGGATGGCCGAACGCCCTCGCGAGGCGGGCGTCGAGAAAGCAGTTGATGGCCGCCAGGCGGTCGTCTCGTATGTGGAGCACGTCGATGGAGAGGGCGGCGAACGTGTCGCTGTCGGGCAGGCGAAGGTAGTTGAGCGCTGCTGGTCGGCCGTTCGCCGACGTGGGAACCAGTTTCCAGTCACCGGACCCGTCGGCGACGAGGATGCGCTCGAAGAAGGCGAGCGCGGCAGCTCGGCCGACGCATGCCGGTTCGGGGGGCATGGAGATTCGGATGTCGTGATGAATGATCCGTTCGAGCCGAGCGACGTCGCGCTGCTCATGTGCCTCGACATAGCCGGCGAGCAGTTCAGTGGCGATCGCGTCGCTCGACGGCCGCGGGACGCCCGTCATGGTTCTACGCATCCTGGTGCGGGCGCGTTGGAGCAGGCTGTTGGTCGCCGGGACCGACGTGTCGATGAGTTCGGCCGCGTCGGCGGCCGACCAGCCGAGCAACTCGGTGGCGATCAACACCGCTCGTTGGCGTGGGCTGAGGGCGGTGAGCGCGGCGACGAAGAACATCTCGGTGGTCTCTCGCGCTGCGACGGTGTCTGCGGGATCCTCGCCTCCGCCGGGGGCCGTCGCGCGACCGTCGGGGTAGGGCTGGAGGTGCCGATTTCGCTCGAGGATGTCGAACACGTTGCCGGCAACCGACGTTCGTCGCTCATGTTGTTTGAGGTGATCGAGACAGGCGTTGGTCGCGATCTTGTACAGCCATGTTCTCGTCGACGCCCGGTGTTCGAACCGGGATCGGTTCCTCCAGGCGCGTTCGAACGTCAGCTGGGTGAGCTCTTCGGCATCCCAGAACGAACCGGTCATGCGGTAGCAGTGCACGTGCAGCTCGTGACGGTGCCGTGCGAAGGCGTCCTCGAACGCTGCTGCGTCCATCGCCTCACGGTACCGATCACGAATGCGATCGTCGGGTTCGGTGGCGGTCACGGGTTCGTGAACGAGTGGTGCTCGTGCTCGATGATCCACCCCGTCGCGACTCGCCGGAGACCGAGCGTGAGTCGCAAACGACGGTCCGGACGTTCTCGGAGGTCGTCGACGCTGCCACATCGGAGCAACGCCCATGCGAAAGCGACGTCATCGCCGGCGACGATGTCGAGCTCGTCGATCTCGAACGACGCGCCCGACGACAGCCACTCGAAGAACGGCGGCCACGACGCTGCGTAGGCGGCCAGACCGCGCACGCCACGCTCGGGCGGGGGGACATCGAACATCACGATCCCGTCAGTGTGTGCCGCGATCACGCCGTCGAGATCCCGGCGAACGATCGATCGGTGCCAGTCGTTGATCACGCGGCGGATCTCGGGATGGTCGCTCGGGGTCGTGTCATCCATGTGCATGCTCCTCGTCGTTGTCAACCACGCGCCTCGTGGCTGCACATACCGACGAACGAACCAACCGAACTCATCGCAGATTCGAGCAGCCCGTCCGCCCGACGTCGCGATCCGACGTCGCGATCCGACGTCGCGAGCCGACGCCGCGAGTCGACGCCGCGAGTCGACGCCGCGATCAGGGCCGTCGGACCACCGTCCGGTGAACAGTGTCACCCGTCCGGACGAATTCTGGGCACGCGACCGGACTCCTCCGAGTATTTCATTTAGGTTACGAACCGTGCCTCAGCCCGAGGCATCAACCCACCCTCATTCGGAGGTACTACATGACCCTCAATCGCTCACGCTGGGCCGCCGTCGGCGCGGCCGTCGCCGTCACACTGGGTGCCGGCGGCATCGGACTCGTCCGTGCGGCCACACCCGAAAGCGACCCGTCGGTCTTCGTGCCGATCACGAACTGCCGCATCTTCGATACCCGCTCGAACCACGACATCGGCCCGTTCAACGAGCCGCTCGGCCCCGACTCCGAGATCACCGTCGACGGTCACGGCGAGACCGGGAATTGTGTGATCCCCGAGACCGCGACCGCGCTGCAGCTGAACATGACCGCCGTGCTCGCCACCGAGACCACCCACCTCACGGTGTGGCCGGCCGACGCCGAGATGCCGACCTCGTCGAGCATGAACCCCCAGTTCGGTCACGGCACGGCGTACAACGCGGTCACCACCCGCCTGTCCCCCACCGGCGAGTTCAAGGTGTACAACCTGCTCGGCGAGGTCGGCGTGATCGCCGACGTCACCGGCTACTTCGTCGCCGCCGAGAACGCGCCCAGCGGCCCGGCCCCGGCCGCAGCAGCCGCTGACGGTGAGGACGTCGCCGACATCGGCACCGACGACGCGACCGTGGTCGACGCCACGATCAGCGTCGATGGCCCCGGCATCGTGCAGGCGACCGCCGTCGGGACCGCCAGCGGTGACGTCGCCGCGGACGACCTGTGGTGCAGCCTGTCCGACACGACCGTGTTCGACGACGGCTCGGTGCAGAAGGTCCAGCTGACCGCGGCCGACGCGCCGACCAACATGACGGTCATGCGCAGCTTCGAGGTCGCCGAGGCCGGCGACCTGACGGCGAGCCTCGTCTGCAAGGTGTCGGGAACCGCCACCGCCACGGTCGAGAACCCGCAGCTGTCGCTCACCTACCTGCCGGCGGAGGCACCGGCCGAGACGACGACCACGGTCGCCGCTCCCTGACGGCCGGTCCCGGACCTCGTTCCGGGACACCACATCTCAGGGTATCCCGACGTCGACCAACGACGCTCGACGTCGGTTCGAGGGCGCTCACCCGATCGGGTGGGCGCCCTCGCCGCGTCCGGAGGCGACTCAGTCCGGCGCGGCTTGCTCGTTGAAGCTGTACAACAGCGGACCGAACCGTCCGACGTCGATCCGACACAGGCTCGCCTGGCTGAGATGGCAGTGGAACATGATGTCCATCGTCACCCCGAGCGACCACGCGACGGCCGCCTTGATCGGCGAGACGTGGCTGACCACGACGACGTCCTCGTCGGCGATCCGCTCGGCCAGCTCGGCGCACGCGTCGCGTACCCGCGCGTCGAGATCACCGAAGCTCTCACCACCGCGGGTCCGGTATTCGGAGTTGGTCCGCCACGATTGCCACACCTCGGGTGGCACCTCACCGACCGGCACCCCCTCGTACTCGCCGTATGCGATCTCGATCCAGCGCTCGTCGATCATCGGATCGTCGCTGAAGTAGGCAGCCGTCTGCCGGGCACGCTGCAGCGGCGACGCGATCACGACGTCGACCTCGCCGATCGTCTCGGCGATCGCTGCGGCCTGTCGATGTCCGATCGCGTCGAGTCCCGGATCGAGGCGCCCCTGGAGGAGCCCATCCTTGTTCGCACTCGTGCGTCCGTGTCGGACCAGGTACAGCACGCCATCAGTGAAGCACAACCGACCGGTCGGCCGACGGAGCGGGTGCCGACACCGTCAACGCTGCAGCGGCAACTGCAGCTGCCCGGTTCGCCGGAACCAGGCCCGGCGCTCCGAGTCGGCGAGGTGAGCGGTGCGGGCGATCCAGACGCAGAGTCCGATGCCCACCAGCTCGAGCGGCACGTTCCACCAGCCACGTTCGAGCACCGGATGGGGTGCGTCATCGAAGTCGGTGCCGAGGAACGGCCACCAGAACACCTGGGCATTCGTCCAGGCCCCGGTGAACACCAGGTGCAGCAGGGTGCCGATCGGGAGACCGAGCAACATCTTGCGGATCGGCTTGCGACCGCGGGTGGCGACCATCATGACGGTCAGCAGCGCGATGCTGAACGTGACACTGTGCAGGATTCGGGCCCCGTCGACGACGATCTCACCGAGCGGCAGGACCGAACCGACGATCAGCAGTCGGTAGTCGAACGCAGGATCGCGGAACACCCACCAGACCGTGACGATCGCGGTGCCGATGAACCAGAAGAACACGGCGGGGTGATCAGACGATCAGCAGGCGCCCACACTGGGGACACTCCGCGATGCCGTCGTTCTTGGCCCCGGTGTCGCGGATCTCGTCGAGTTCGGCCGCGCTCAGGTCGAGGTGGCAGCCCTCACATCGCGATCCGGACAGCGGCGCGGCGGCGATCACGAAGTTCTTGCGGAGTCGGTCGTAGCGGCGCAGTACCGGCTTGTCGACCTCACTGCGCAGCCCCTTCAACCGTTCGGCGATACGTGCGAGCTCGCCGTCGATGTCGGATTCGGCCTCGGCGAGCGCCGACTCGGCACCGAGGTACTCCGCGGTGAGCGACTCCTCCTGGGCGAGCAGCTCGTCGAGTTCCCCGTCGAGACGACTGTGCTCTTCGAGCGCGGCCAGTTCGGCATCGTCGAACTGGCTCCGCTGGGTCGTGAGCGTGGCGATCTCGTGCTGCAGCGCCTCGGCCTCGCGAGGGGCGATCACCGTCTTCAACTGGGCCTGCAGGCGATCGCGGTGCTGGTCGAGCTTCGCCGAGTCGTCCTCGATCCGCTGGATCTCGTCGGCCAGTTCGTCGAGGCGCCGGCGCACGACCGTGCGGGCCTCGTTCCACCGCAGCAGTGCGTTCTTGGCCGCCTGGACCTGCTCGCGCTCGGCGAGCACCTCGCGCCGGTGACGCAGCTGGTCCGACATCGTGTCGGCGGCCTGGAGCTCGAGGACGGAGCTGGTCATGACGGCACCGACTCAGGGTCGCGGGCCGGCGCCACAGGGCGAGACCACCCGGTCGAGTGGCACCGAGGGCAGCGGGGCGTTCGGGTCGAGCACATCAGGGGGGATGGTAGTGCCGCTCTCGACCTGGCCGTAGATCGGCCGCGGCGGGAGCGTCGTCGTCGTGGTCGTCTCGGCAGGCTCGGTCGGCGGCGGTGTGGCGGGCGGCGGTGCCGGCGTCGGTTCGGGTGGGGGCGCCGGTGCGGCGGTCGTCGTGGTCGCCGGCTCGGTCGCCGGTGGCTCGGTCGGAGGGGGCGCCGGGGTGGACGGCGGCGCCTGCGGGCGACGGAACCCTTCGACCGCCGGCGGCGGCTCGACCGGCGCCGGTTCGGCCGGTGCCGTGGGCGGCGGCGCGACCGGTTCGTAGCCGACGATCTCGTACACGCACTCGTTGCCGGGCAAGTACAGGCGCGCCGGCGGCCGCAGCGGCTGACCGGGTTCCTCCCAGTCCGCGAGATCGAACTGCTCGAGTCCGACGTTCTCCATGTAGGCGCCCCAGATCCGCGCCGGGAAGGTGCCGCCCTGCACGCGGGGCACGCCGGCGGCCGAGAACTCGGGGATGTTCCGCATGGACGTGTAGCGATCCGGATCGCGGACCAGCACTGCCGTCGACAGCTCACGGGTCGCGCCCACGAAGAACGCTGTGTAGTTGCTGTCCTGGGTGCCGGTCTTGCCGAACGCCGGGCGACGGCTGGCGAACTCGGCGAGCTCGCCGCGGGCGGTGCCGCTGGTCAGGACCCCCTTCATGATGTCGATCGCTCGGAGCGCGACGGTGCGGTCGAGCACCTCGGTCCCGGGGTCGAAGTGGGTGTAGAACCGCTCCCCTGCTGCGTCGTCGATGTACTCGACGAAGTATGGCTCCTGATGGACGCCCTCGTTGGCGATCGACTGGATACCCGATGCCATGTCGAGGGTGCTCATCTCGTTGGCGCCGGTGGCGAACGACCCGAACGGTTGGATCGACTCACGCTCGCCGGCCGGCTGCCCTTCGTACAGGTACGGGTTCGTCGACATGCGGTACACCGTGTCGACCATCCGGTTCAGCCCGACCATCTGCGACATCCGCCCGAAGGCGCAGTTGATCGACCGGACGGTGTGGGAGCGAACGGTGTCGATGCCGCCGTCGACGGCGTCGGTGATCGTGAACGTCGGCTCGCTGGGGTTGCCGGGATTGGGCAGGGTGCACGGCCGCGTCCCGTCGACGACGTCTTGCGGGATCGCACCCGCTTGCAGGGCGGCAGCCAGGATGAACAACTTGATGCTCGAACCGGTCTGACTCGGGGCGAGGGCCAGGTTGACCTCGTTCTGTCCGGGCACGAAGCCGGTGCCGCCGACCATCGCCCGGATCGCGCCCGACTCGGTCTCGACCGATGTCAGGGCGGCTTCGATCCCCGCCTCGTTGGTCGGCAGTTCCAGCACGGCTCGCTCGGCCTGGGCCTGGAGGCTCGGGTCGAGCGTGGTGTGGATCGACAGACCACCGCGGTGGAGCATCGTGTACCGCTCCTCGTAGGTGTCACCGAGGATGTCGCTGCGGTTGAGTAGGTAGTCGCGCAACGCCTCGGTGAAGTAGGTCCGTTCGGTGGCGGCCTCGGGCCGACGCCGCACGCGTTCGGGGAGCACGAAGGTCTCCTCGACCTCCTCGCGTTCTGCCTCGGTGATCAGCTCGTCGTCCTCGAGCCGTTCGAGTACCTGCAGGAAGCGGACCCGGCTCTGTTCGGGGTTGTTGATCGGGTCGTAGCTGCTCGGCGCCTGGACCAGTCCGGCGAGGAACGCCGCCTCGATGAAGGTCAGCCGCTGCACCGGCTTGCCGAAGTACGTCTCGGCTGCGGCGCCGATGCCGTACGAGTTCTGTCCGAAGAAGACGGTGTTGAGGTACCGCTCCAGGATCTCCTCTTTCGACTTCTGCTTCTCCAGCCGGACGGCGTACGTGGCCTGCAGCGCCTTGTACCGGCCGTCACGGTCGAACCCCGCCATGTAGTCGTTCTTGACGACCTGCATCGTGATCGTCGACGCACCCTGGATCGGCCCTTCGGTGGCGAAGTTCGACAGTGTGGCCCGGAACAGGCTGCGCACGTTGACGCCGTGGTGCACCCAGAACTCGTTGTCCTCGACGGCGAGGAACGCGTCGACGACCTCGTCGGGCACGTCGGCGAGCGAGATCGGCTGGCTGTTCTCGACCTCGAACGACGCGATCTCGCGTCCTGAGGCGTCGTACACGTACGTGCGCTGGGCGAGGTCGGCGAAGTCGGGCAGCTCGACCGGGATCTCCTCGTGGGCGTTGGCGATCCGCCAGACCCGCGGAGCGACGGCGGCGACGGTGGCCGTGAGGAGCAACGCGCCGGCGCCGATCACGAGCGCCAGCCGGGCGACCCAGCTCAGTTTCCACACAGTGACCCGAGCGTACCGACGCCCAGCGCCCGGTTGGTGTCAGCGCGGTACGGTGCGGCCATGACGATGCCCCACCGCCCCTTCCGATTCGGCGTCCAGGTCAACGGCACCGGCACTCGGGCCGAGTGGGCCGAGCAGGCCCGTACGATCGAGTCGCTCGGCTACTCGACGCTGACGATGCCCGACCACTTCTCGGACCAGCTCGCTCCCGTGCCGGCGCTGCAGTGCGCCGCCGACGCGACCTCGACGCTCCGGCTCGGGGCGCTCGTCTACGACAACGACTACAAGCACCCGGTCGTCCTGGCCAAGGAGCTGGCGACGATGGACGTGCTGTCCGACGGCCGGGTCGAGATCGGGCTCGGGGCGGGCTGGATGGTGTCCGACTACGAACAATCGGGCATCGCGTACGACCCTCCCGGCGTTCGGGTCGGTCGATTCATCGAAGGACTGCACGTGATCAAGTCGGCGCTCGGCCCGGATCGGTTCTCGTTCCAGGGTGAGCACTACACGATCACCGACTACGACGGGCTGCCGAAGCCGGTCCAGTCGCCGCCGCCCGTGCTGATCGGCGGTGGCGGTCCGCGGGTGCTGAGCTTCGCCGCCCGCGAGGCCGACATCATCGGGATCAACGCGACCCTGACCTCCGGCGCCGTCGACGAGTCGACGTTCGCCACGATGACCGCCGACGCCGTCGACGACAAGGTCGCGGTCGTCCGAGCGGCAGCTGAGGAGGCGGGTCGGCTCGATGCCATCGAGATGAGCATCCGAGCGTTCATGGTGTTCGTCACCGATGACGTCGACTCGGCGATCAGCACCCTGTCGGAGTTCACCGGAGCGCCGGGCGACGTCATCGCCGACTCACCGTTCGCGTTGGTCGGTCCGACCGACAAGCTCATCGACGATCTGCGCGAGCGTCGCGAGCGCTGGGGCTTCAGCTACGTCATCGTCGGACAGAACGACATCGAACCCTTCGCCCCGGTCGTCGCCGCCCTCGCCGGCACCTGAGATCGCGCACGCGGCCGGCCGCCGGCAGTGCGGAGACCGGCGTACGACCGCCACGATTACGCTGCCCCGGTAGTGCCATGAACGACTCGACTCCACCCCCCACCGAGACGACCACCGAAACGACGACCGGGACGACCACGCAGTCCGCCGCCGACAGCACCAGCGCGCCCGACACGGCCGACGCCAGCGCCGACATCCGACTGCTCGGACGACTGATCGGCGACGTCCTCCGCGAACAATGTGGCGACGACCTGTTCGATCTCGTCGAACGGGTGCGCCGATCCGCCGTCGATGCCCGCCGCGACGGCGCGACGCCGATCGCCGAACTGACCGGCATCCTGGGCGACGCCGCCCTCGACGATCAGGTGCACATGATCCGTGCATTCGGGTGGCTGTCGTTGCTCGCCAACACGGCGGAGGACGTCCATCTCGAGCGACGTCGCCGCTATCACCAGGACCGGGGCAGCGGAGCGCGCGACGGCACCCTCGAGGCCTCGTTCGATCGGCTGCTCGCCAGCGATCTCGACCGCGAGGCGATCGCCGCGACGGTCGACGAGGTACGGGTCACGCCGGTCATCACCGCCCACCCGACCGAGGTCCGCCGCCAAACCGTGCTCGCGGTCGTCCAGCGGGTCGCCGGTCTGCTCGAGCGTCGCGCCAGAGCGGCGGCGAGCCCGTCCGAGATCGCCGAGATCGACGAGGCACTGCGCTTGGCCGTCCTCACCTTGTGGGACACGGCGATGCTCCGGTTGTCGAAGCTGCGCGTCCGCGACGAGATCCACGAGGCGCTGCGCTACTACCGGTCCAGCATCTTCGCGACGGTGCCTCGACTCCATCGAGACCTCGAGGCCCTGACGGCCGATCGACTCGGGCACCGACTCGCCAACGCGACGCCGATCACGATGGGGTCGTGGATCGGCGGCGACCGGGACGGGAACCCGTTCGTCACCGCACCGGTGCTCCGGCTCGCCGTCGAGTCGCAGGCCTCGCTCGCGTTCGAGCACCACCTCGTCGAGTTGCACACCCTGTCGCGCGAACTGTCGATGTCGTTGCGGCTGATCACACCGGCGCCGGAGCTGATGGCGCTCGCCGATCGCTCGGCCGACGACTCGCCGTTTCGCGCCGACGAGCCCTACCGACGTGCGTTGCGAGGGATGCACGCTCGGATGTGGGCCACGGCCGCCGCGGTGCTCGACGAGGTACCCGGCCCTGCGCCCCACGCCGACCTCGAGCCGTACGGGTCGGCCGACGAACTCGTCGCCGACCTCGACGTCGTTGCCGAGTCGTTGCGTTCCCACGGCGCCGGCTTGCTGGCCGACGAACGGGTCGACCCGCTGTGTCGGAGCGTCGAGATCTTCGGGACCCACCTGTGCGGACTCGACATGCGCCAGAACTCCGCTCTCCACGAAGAGGTCGTCGCGGAGCTGTTCAAGATCGGTGGCGTCACCGCCGACTACGCCTCCCTCGACGAGGCGACCCGGGTCGAGTTGCTCACCGCCGAACTCACCAACGCCCGACCGCTCGTGTCGCCGCACGCCGACTACAGCGAGCTGACCACCGGCGAGATCTCGGTGTTGCGCGAGGCGGCATCGGCGCATCGGCGGTTCGGCACCCGAGCGATCCCCCACTACGTCATCTCGATGGCACAGTCGGTGTCGGACGTGCTCGAGGTGGCGGTGCTCCTGAAAGAGGTCGGCCTCGTCCACATCGACGTCGACTCCGGCGACATCACGTCCGCGCTCGACATCGCGCCCCTGTTCGAGACGATCGCCGACCTGCGCGCTGCCGACACCACCCTGGCCGCCCTGCTCGAGCACCCTCGATACGCACAGATCGTCGCGAGCCGCACTGGTCGGCAAGAGGTGATGATCGGCTACTCCGACTCGAACAAGGACGGCGGGTACGTCGCGTCGCAGTGGGAGCTGTATCGGGCGCAGCGCGCGCTCGTGGCGACCGCCGAGCAGGCCGGCGTGCGCATCCGACTGTTCCACGGACGCGGCGGCACCGTCGGACGCGGCGGCGGCCCGGCGTACCAGGCGATCCTGGCCCAGCCGCCGGGGTCGGTGCACGGCCAGCTCCGCATCACCGAGCAGGGCGAGATGGTCGCCGCGAAGTACGCCCAGGCGACCTCGGCGCGCCGCAATCTCGAGACCCTCCTCTCGGCGACGCTCGAGGCCAGCTGTCTCGACAGCGAACGTCTCGGTGACGACGGCCCGCGGTACTCCGAGGCGATGGAGGAGCTCGCCCAGCTCGCCCTCCAGACCTACCGCGGGCTGATCGAGGGGACCTCGTGCGGGCGACCGGGCGAGTTCGTCGACTTCTTTCGCCAGGTGACACCGATCGCCGAGATCGCGAGCCTGAACGTCGGCAGTCGCCCGGCGAGCCGCAAGCAGTCGGACCGGATCGAAGACCTGCGCGCCATCCCCTGGGTGTTCGGCTGGAGCCAGGCTCGCCTCAACATCCCGGGCTGGTTCGGCGCCGGGTCCGCGTTCGACGCGTTCGCCACGTCCGACGAGCGTCGCGCCCTACTGATCGAGATGCACGACCGCTGGCCGTTCTTCAAGGCGATGCTCAACAACATGGGCATGGTGCTCGCCAAGACCGACCTCGACATCGGTCGTCGGTACGCCGACGTGCTCGTGACCGACGCGGGCCTACGCGAGTCGGTCTTCGCGGTGATCGCCGACGAACACGCCCGCACCCGACGCTGGCACGCCGAACTCACCGGATCCGACGTGCCGCTCGTCGACAACCCGGCGCTCGCCCGCAGCATCCGCAACCGGTTCCCGTACCTGGATCCGCTGCACGTCATGCAGGTGGAGCTGCTGCGGCGGTACCGCGACGGCGATCGCGACGAGCTGGTGGAGCGCGGTATCCAGCTCACGCTCAACACGATCGCGACCGGTCTGCGCAACTCCGGCTGACGCAAGGTCAGCGTCTGCGGCCCGGGACGTCGGTCCGTTCAGGGTCGGTCGCCGCGGCCACTAGCGTCGCCGACATGACCTCCCCCATCAAGCGGATCGCGTTGAGCACCGGCGGTGGCGACGCCCCCGGCCTGAACGCCGTCATCCGTGCCGCCACACTCGCCGCGCGCAACCGCGGTTGGGACGTCGTCGGCATCCGCGACGGCTTCAACGGGCTGATGAACCCCGATGACTATCCGCGCACCGGCGGCATCGTCGAACTCAGCCGGGAGAGCGTCCGCGGCATCGTGCACACGGGCGGCACGATCCTCGGCACCACCAACCGAGGCAACCCGACCAAGTATCCGGTGCAGCAGGACGACGGATCGTGGATCGAAGTCGACCGGTCCGACGAACTGATCGCCATGTTCCGCGAGCGCGAGATCGACGCGCTCGTGACGATCGGCGGCGACGGCTCGCTCACGATCGGCCATCACCTCCACGAGCGCGGTCTACGCGTCGTCGGTGTCCCGAAGACCATCGACAACGACCTCGAGCACACCCAGTCCACGTTCGGGTTCCACTCGGCGGTCGACTTCGCGACGGAGTGCATCGACCGCCTGTTCTCGACTGCGACGTCACACGGACGGGTCATCGTCGTCGAGGTGATGGGACGCTACGCCGGTTGGATCGCGCTGCACGCCGGTGTGGCGAGCGGCGCCCACGCCGTCCTCATCCCCGAGATCGAGTTCGACCTCGAGCCCGTGGCAGCGACGATCAGCCAGCGCGAAGCGCGCGGTGCCAAGTTCTCGATCGTGGTGGTCGCCGAGGGTGCCTGCCCGAAAGGCGGTGAGGTGTCGGTGCTCGGTCAGGCGATCGGTCAGGCCGAGAAACTCGGCGGCATCGGACAGAAGGTCGCGGACGGTCTGAGCGAGTTGACGGGTAAGGAGTCGCGGGTCGTCGTCCTCGGCCACCTCATTCGGGGAGGCTCGCCCGTGGCGTACGACCGCTTGCTCGGTCTCCGCTTCGGTGCTGCTGCAATCCGTGCACTCGAGGAGGGCAAGGACGGGGTCATGGTGGCGCTCAACCCGCCGACGGTCGACTACGTGCCGCTGTCGAGCGTGTCGAAACGCCAGAAGCTGGTGCCCATCGACTGCGACACGATGTTGACCGCCCGCGACATGGGCATCAACTTCGGCGACGAGATGCCCCACGACTTCGACGAGGTGTGGCCCCCCACCGTCTGACGTACTGGTCGGCGGGAACGGTCTGGTCGGCGGGACGGTCTGGTCGGCGGGAACGGTGACGTTCGACCGGGCCGGGCGCCGGGTACGGTGCCCGCATGGCCGGATACGTCATCAGCATCGAGTACTGCGTCCCTTGAGACTATTCCGAGCGCGCCGTGAGCGCTGCACGTGATCTGCTCCACGACTACCAGCACGTCATCGAGCGCCTGAGCCTCGTGACCGGCTCGAAGGGTGTGTTCGACGTCGTCGTCGACGGCGAGGTGGTGTACTCGAAGCACGAGACCGGACGCCACGCGGATCCGGGCGAGGTGCTGGAGTTGTTCCGCTCCCGCTTCGCCGACGGGGTGCCCGTCTACGAACGCTGAACCCACGAACGTCGGACTCCACTCGGCTCGCTCCGGTGACCGGGGCGGGTCAGGCGAGCCAGTGGGTTTCGCCGTCGACCACCTCGATCTCGGGCCGGCTCCACAGGAACCGGTCGATCGCGTCGAGGGTCTCGTCGACCAGGCGCGCCTCGCTCGCCACCACCGCGAAGCCGAGCGTGGCGCGCTGCCACGTGTCCTGGCCGCCGACCTCGGCCGCCGACACGCCGAATCGGTGGCGAGCCCCGTCGAGCAGGGAACGGACCACCTGACGCCGGTCCTTCAAGGACTGCGCAGCCGGTATCCGAATCTCGATCTCGATCGCCGCAGCGTGCATGACGCGCACGGTACCGTTTTGCGGATGGACCACGGTACGTGTCGTCGGGAGTCGGAATCGTGAAGGGCGTCGAGGTCCCACCGCCGGAGGCCGACTACACCGCCGATCCGGCGGAGCTGTATTTCGACCTCGCGTTCGTGTTCGCGTTCAATCGACTGGTCTACCTGCTGGTCCATCACCCCGACTGGACCGGCTTCGGGGAGTTCGCGCTGCTGATGACGATGATCTGGCTGCCGTGGACCCAGTTCACGTGGTCGGCCAACGCGGTTCCCGGCAACGCTCGACCGGTCCGTGCGCTTTTCATGCTCGCGACCGTCGCCAGCATCCCGATGGCCGGCGCGGTCACCGAGGCCCTGGACAGCGAGGGCAACGGCGGGCCGGTCTTCGCGATCTCGCTGTCCGTCATCCTCGGGATCGCGCTGGCCACCATGATCTTCGGGCTCGAGAGCGGTACCGATTTTCGTGGCTCGATCGTCCGCTACTCGCTCAACAACTGGGCGGCGATCGTGTTGATGGTCGTGGGCGGCTTCCTCGATCGCACCCCCCGCATCGTGATCTGGCTGATCGCGATCGGCGTGATCGTCGCCGGGACGGTCAGCGCCGGCGGCCGAGAGTGGCTCATCCGACCCGGCCACTTCGCCGAGCGCCACGGTCTGATCACGATCATCGCGCTCGGCGAGCTGATCGTGGCGCTCGGCCTGCCGGTCGTCGAGACGCTCGCCGAGAGCGGGGAGCTTCCGGCGAGCACGATCGTCGCGCTCGTCGCCGCCGGCACGTTCGCCGGTCTGATGTGGTGGTCGATCTTCGACCGCCCGCTGCGAGCTCTGGAGCACCGACACGAGGCGCACGACGACGGTGCCGAGCGCGGTCGCTTCGCACGCGACGTGTACACCTACGCGTGGCTGCCGATCGTCGGTGGCATCGTGCTGGCGGCCGCCGGCCTCGAGGAACTCGTGCTGCACCCCGACGATCCGTCCGATCGTGCGTTCCGGTGGATGTTCATCGGTGGCACGGTCATGACGATGGCGGGTGTCGGCATCGCGATCCTGCGTGCCTTCACGAAGGTCGCGATCGAGCGCTCCGTCGCGGCGGCGTCACTGATCGCGATCGGGCTCGTCGGCGGCTCGCTCGACGGCCTGATGTTGATCATCGTCGTCGATCTGGTCTTGTTCACGATGCTCGTCGCCGAACATCTCCGAGTCGAGTGGCGCTACCGCGACGAGCTGCAGCCGGCGAGCGCGTGACCCCGGCGACGTCGTCGGATGCCATGATGGCCGGAGACCGTCATCGACACTTCGGGAGCTGACATGGAACTCGACAAGCGCACGCTGAACCTCGCCGCTGCGGCCCTCTCGACCCTGGCCGCGGTGATCGGCCTCGGTTCTGCCCTGTTCGGCAAGAACAAGGGGCAGGGCGCTCTGCTGCCGTCGCTGATCGGCCTCGCCGGCTCCGCGGCCTGGCTCGGCTCGGCGCTCGACGAGTACCAGTCCGACGACCCCACCCTCGCCTGACCGCGGTCACCGTCACCCCCAAGACCACTCGTTCAGCGGTTGCGCTTGCGGCTGGCTCGCTCGGCGCGACGGCGGGCAGCGCGATTGGCGGCACCGGCCGAGCTCGGCCCGGCCGCACGGGCAGATCGTGCCGGACGGCCACGGGCCGCGACGGCGACGTTCTGGTACTGCTGTTCGCGGAACCAGAGGTTGCAGGCCCACTTCTCCCCCGCCGTCACGGGGAGCCCGCCGTGCAACGCCTTGCGGTGGCGGGCGCTGTATCCCTCGTAGAGGTTGTGGAAGATCACCATTCGGCCCGGGATCGCCTGGACCTCGAGGTCGAGCTTCGGGAAGCCGGTCCCCCCACCACCGTCGACCTCGTTGAGGTACAACAGGGCCGTGACGGCGCGGTTGCCTCCGCGGGCGGTCTTCTCCTTGCCCTTGTCGGTCTCGATGTCCCACGCGTCGAAGTGGGCCTGGTACTCCTGCTCCTCGCCGTAGTGGATGACCTGTAGGTTCTCGGCGTGGTCGGCCGGCACGGCGACCAGCTCGCTCACCCGGCCGACGAGGCCACGGATCACGGCGTCCTCGTCGTGCTTGACCCAGGCGACCTGGCCGGTTCGTCGTTCGCTCGAACTGTTCGTGCCGAGCCGGCTCACCAGCGCGTCGTCCATGCGCGGCTCCGCGAGTTCGATGATGTGGAGACACTCGTCCGGGGTGAGGAAGTTGTCGAACACCCACACCTGCGGGTCGTCGGCGAGCTGCATGCCGGTCTCGTAGCCGTTCTTCAACGCCAGCGTCATGCGTGCATTGTCGCGCGACTCGTCACGCCGTCCCACCCACCTGACAAGCTCGCCGCATGGCTCGCGACATCGACACCGGTTCCGACGATCTCCTCGCTCGCGTCGAGGGCAACGTCGGCATCATCACGTTCAACCGTCCGGAGCGCCGCAACGCGTTGTCGGACGCCGTGTACACGGGCTTCGACGCCGCGTTGCCGGCGATGGCGACCGATCCGGAGGTGCGCGTCGTGCTCGTCACCGGCAACGGAGGCGCCTTCTGTGCAGGCGGCGACGTCAAGGAGATGAACGAGGCGAATCAGGGCGGCGGGCGCGCCGGCCGTCCGTCCGGGTTCGACGACTCGGTGACCCACCTGCGCAGCCTGCAGCGCAAGGTGTCGCTCGCCCTGCACGAGTTCCCGAAGCCGGTCGTGGCCGCCCTGCCGGGAGCCGCCGCCGGTGCCGGCCTGTCGATCGCGCTGGCCGCCGACATCCGTCTCGCCGCCGAACGCGCCGTCATGGTGACGGCGTTCGCCAACGTCGGCGCGTCGGGCGACTTCGGCGGGTCGTGGTTCCTGACCCAGCTCGTCGGACCGGCCAAGGCCCGTGAGCTGTACTGGACGTCGCCGAAGCTGTCGTCGACCGATGCGCTCGGGCTGGGCCTCGTCAACCAGGTGTTCCCCGACGACGGGTTCGACGAGGCGGCACTCGAGTACTGCCACGACCTGGCGTCGCGCGCCCCGATCGCCCAGCGGTTGATGAAGGAGAACCTGAACCGCGCCCTGACCTGCGACCTGGCGACGGCCCTCGACGCCGAGGCCGCCAACATGGTGAGGTCGATGAAGACCGCCGACCACCAGGAAGCCGCGCTCGCCTTCGTCGAAAAGCGCGCCCCTCGCTTCGAAGGCCACTAGCACGACACAGATGGTGTCGGATACCTCCCGTGCCATCGTCGTGCCCTTGTCGAGCGGGAACACACGGGAGGTATCCGACACCATCCGTGTCTCAGCGGGAGACGAAGGGGCAGTTGCAGATGGTGGTGTCGATCGGGTCGGCGCCCGGGGCGGCAGCGAGGGTGAAACCGGCGACGCCGTCACCACGCTCTCCTGCGGGCACGAACGTCAGCGCTCCTTCGTCGAGGTCGATCCGACGATCGACCACCGGACGTCCGAGCACCGCCGACCATCGTGCAGCCATCGCGTCGGGGTCGGTCGCCTCGATCTCGACGCCGACCACGTCGGTCACCCGTTCCGTGCGCACGTGGTCGCGCCACGCCGGTCCGGCCCACGGCCACTCGCCCCACTCCTCGGTCCGGTCGATCGAGACGATCGCGCCGCCGACGTCGGCCGGGTGCAGATGGAGGCCGACGATCCCCTCCTCCTCCGCCTCGAACACGACGCGCACGCCGGCCTGTTCGAAGCGGGCGCGGGCGGCGTCGAGATCGTCGGTCTCGAAGATGACCATGTAGCCGCCGTCGCCGCCGCGCTTGTCGAGGAAGCGACCCGCCGTCGTGCCGTCCTGCGTCGGGGACACGACCTCGAGCAACTTGTCGCCGATCGGGAACAGGGCGTTGCGCAATCCGAACGTGGCGACCCCCGGGTCGCGGTAGCACAACTCGACGCCGAGCTCGTCGGTGATCCGACGTTCGGCCGCGTCGAGGTCGGCCGCCACCATCACGATCTGTCGAAGCCTGATCCGCATACCCGCACCGTACGGGGCGGGGCGGTCGTCCGACGGGTCGGGGTCAGTGGCGTCGGGTCTGGGTGAGGAACACGCCGACCGATACCACGGCGATGCCGAGCAACCCGAAGCCGCCCGGTGCCTCGTCGAGGAAGATCCACGCCAGCAGCGCGATCTGGACGAGCATCAGATTGTTGATGCCGGACGACTCGACTGCCGTGAGGGAGCGGAGCGAGATGTTCCAGAGGGTGAACGCGAGCGCGGTGTTGACGACGGCGAGCCAGGCGATGATCGCGATCGCGGCACCGCCGATCGACGGCACACCCTCCACGGCGAGACCGACGGCGATCAACGACGCCGCGCCGACCGTCATCGACACGGTGGTGACCACGAGCGGCGAGCTCGTGTGCCGACGGTTGACGCTGCGTCCAGCGACGCTGCTGGTCGTGTTGGCGGCGAGCGCGACGGCGGCGGCGAGCAGACCGACCGCTGTGGCGCCGAGGTCGCCGGCCAGATACAGCAGTGCGCCGGCGACGACCGTCGCCGCACCGACGAGCTGGCGGCGGGTCACCCCTTCGCCGAGCGCCACGGCACCGACGCCGGCGACGGCGAGCGGCGTGAGCGAGAGCAGCAGGCTCGTCGTCGCCGCCGGTTGCCGATCGATGGCGACGAACTGGGCACCCTGGGTGAGCCCATAGAAGACGAGTCCGAGTGCGGCGTACGCCGCAAGGTCACGCCGGCCGGGTCGGGCGATCGGGCCGCCGCGCCGGACGCGTGCGGCGAGGGCGAGCCAGAGCACGATGGCTGCAGTGCCGTACCGGAGACCGGCAAAGGTGACCGGTGGCAGGTCGGCGTCGTCGAGGCCGAAGCGGATCAGCACCCACGACGAACTCCACAACACGGTGACGATCACGGCGAGTGCGATCGCACGAGGGTGGGAGACGGCCTCCGAACCCGATGGGCTGGATGGCGGGGTCGATGGGGCGACGGAACGGGACGAAGGGTCGGGACGGGACATGGATGGGCTCTCCTGGAGTCGGCACGCGTTGAACTGGTGCCGGAGTCTCCACTCGAGGCTTTTGTCCCATGAGGTGCGAGCCCCGTTCTTGTGGGGCCTTCCGTGGCGCTCGGACCTGACCCACCCCCACGACGTCGTCACGGATGTCGTGCGAGCGGCGGAACCCTAGCCACCCTTCTTCCGGTGTCGACGACGATAGCCGCTCAGTGGCGTTCGAACATGGCGATCGTCTTGAGGTGCCGTTCGATGTGGTGCTCGAGCGCCCGGGTCGCCAGCCCGCCCACCTCGTGCGTGAACGGCGACTCCTCGAGCGCAAGCGCCTGATTGAGCCGACCGCCGAAGATGTCGCGCACGATGGCGAGCGCACCGGGTGAGATCGCCGACCCGGTGCGGCACTGACGGCACTGCACTCCGCCCTCGTTCAGATCGAACGCAACGAGTTCGGTCCCGGGCTCGCTCTCACCGCACCGTACGCACGCATCGAGCTGGGGCTCCAGGCCTTCGTTGCGGAGCAGCTTCCAATAGAACGCCGGCACGTTCAGCGGCGCAGGTCGCTCGGCGATCGTGCGCAACACACCGACCGTCATCCGATACAGCTGCGGGTTCGGCTCACGCTCCAGCGACATCTGGTCCACCGCCTCGATGGCGGCCATCGCCTGCGACGCCCGATCGAGCGACGACAGCAACGGGGCGAGCGGTTCGACCGATTCGGCCTGACTCACGATGTCGAGTTCCCGCCCGCGGTAGAGCAGGAGCCGCACGTGGCTCATCGGTTCGAGGCGGGCGCCGAACTTCGACTTCGTCTTGCGGACACCCTTCGCGACGGCACGCACCTTGCCGTTCTCGGCCGTCATGAACACGACGATGCGATCGGACTCGCGCAGCTTGTAGGTGCGCAGGACGACGCCGACGTCGCGGTACAGCTCGCTCACGGAACCGACGGCTTCACTCGTCGAGTCCGCCGAACCGGCGACGCCGGTTCGAGAAGTCGTCGATCGCCGCCGCCACGTCGTCCGCGGTCAGGTCGGCCCATGCGACGTCGATGAACACCAGCTCGGCGTACGCCAGCTCCCACACCAGTGACGGGGGCAGCTGCGTCGGTGGGCCGAGCACGACGACCAGATCGGGCTCGCTGTCGGCCGGTTCGTAGAGCGCGGCGGCCACGGTGGCCTCGTTGACCTCGTCGTCGGGTGCGATGCGCTGCATCGCCTCGGCGAAGCGGCGTCGTCCGTCGGGTTGCGGATCGGCGATCACCTCGCCGTGCACGAGCGGGTGACGACGGTGCACCGGCGGCGCTGCGGCCGTGAGGCCGGTCTCCTCGCCGTGTTCGTACGCCCGGATGGTCAACCAGGCGACGCCGAGCTGCTCGCACAGTTCGCCGAGTCGTTCGAGACGCTGCTGCCACGCCTCGTCGGTCAGGGCAGACCATTCGGCGAGCGTGCCGCCGACCACCAGGACGTGCCGCAACGACGACGTCGTGGACGAAGTCGTCGATCTCGCGTCGGTGGGGGTGGACATCTCCCCATTCTCCCACGTCGGACGTCGGTAACGTGGGTGGCCGTGGAGGAATCCCAGCGCCTGCACGTCGCCTGCATCATGGACGGCAACGGTCGATGGGCAGCCGCGCGCGACCTCCCCCGTACCGAGGGCCACACCGAGGGCGAGGAGAACCTGGCCCGCATCGTGCGGGTCGCCGTGACACGCGACATCGGCTGGCTCACGGTGTTCGGCTTCTCGACCGAGAACTGGGTCCGTCCGCGTGCCGAGGTGCGCCACATCCTGGGTCTGCACGAGAAGCTGTTCGGGCGCGTCAAGGAACTCAACGAGCTGAACGTCCGCATCCAGTGGATCGGCCGACCGTTCGACTCGCCCTCGGCGCGTACTCCCAAGTACGTGCAACGCGCGATCCGCAAGGCGATCGCCGACACGGCCACCAACACCGGGATGACCCTCACCGTGGCGTTCGACTACGGCGGGCGGGCAGAACTGATGAGCGCGGTCCGCCAGGTGCGAGCCGAGGGACAGCCCGTCACCCCGGAGACGATCGACAAGCACCTCTACCTGCCCGAACTCCCGCCGGTCGACGTGATGGTGCGCACCTCGGGCGAACTGCGGGTGTCCAACTTCCTGCTCTGGCAGGGCGCCGGCGCCAAGATCCACTTCACCGACGCGTCGTGGCCGGAGTTCGACGCCGACGAACTCGATCGGGCGATCGCACTCACCCGATGACCGACCCGACCGCGGCGTCGTCCGCACTCGAGGCCCTCGCGGCCGTCACCGCTGCGCTGCCCGCCGCCGAGGACCGGCCGGGCCAGCGCGAGATGACCGAACTGGTGGCGGCCTCCATCGAACGAGGACGCCACTTGGTGGTGCAGGCCGGCACCGGCACGGGGAAGACGCTCGCCTACCTCGTTCCGGCGATCACGTCGGGCAAGCGAACCGTTGTCGCCACCGCCACCAAGGCGCTGCAGGATCAGCTCGCCACGAAGGACCTCCCGTTCCTCGCCGACCAGCTGGCCGAACTCGGACACGATGTCGACTGGGCGGTGTTGAAGGGGCGCAGCAACTACGTGTGCCTCCAGCGACTGCGGGAGATGAGCCAACCGTCGACCGGTCAGCTGGAACTCGACGAACTGTCGGCGACGAACAAGCTCGAGATCAAGAAGATCGCCGAATGGGCGGGCGAGAGCGACACCGGCGACCAGGCCGAGATGGAGTGGAGTCCGAGCGACCAGGCGTGGCGAGCCGTCAGCGTCGGCAGCGACGAGTGCCCCGGCGCCGACCGGTGTCCGATGGGCCAGGAGTGCTTCGCCGAGTCGGCGCGGCGACGGGCCCAGGCATCCGACGTGATCGTCGTGAACACGTACCTGTACGGACTCCACGTCGGCAGCGGCGGGGCGATCCTGCCCGAACACGACGTCGTCGTGTTCGACGAGGCACACGTGCTCGAGGACACGATGAGCGACACGGTCGGCGTCGACATCTCGCCCGGCCGGTTCGTCACCGTGTCGGCGACGGTGCGGCGATTCCTCGACGATCCGCAACTCGTCGGCTCGATCGCCGACCTCGCTCCCCTGCTCCGCGAGGCGTTCTCGCCACATCTCAACCAGCGGCTGTCGACGCCGTTGCCGTCCGACATCGTCGACGCGCTCGACGACGCCCGACTGAGGCTCACCCGCGTCGGTGAGGCCGTCGAGTCGATCGAGACCGACATCGACGACGCCAAACAGCGCAAACTCCGCGCCCAGAAGATGATCGCTCGTTCGATGGAGGCCGTCGAAGCCGCCCTCACGGCCGGCGACGACAAGGTGCCGTTCGTGTCCGGCTCGCCGCAGTCGCCCCGACTGGAGGTGGCCCCGCTCGACGTCGGGCCGGTGCTCGGCGCNAANGTGTGGGGCGACCACACNGCGATCCTCACCAGNGCCACGATCCCGTCGTCGCTCGCCGCCCGGGTCGGGCTCCCCGACGAGCGGAGCTACACCGCCGACGTCGGCAGCCCGTTCGACTACGAGCACCAGGCGATGCTGTACTGCGCGATGCACCTGCCGCAACCCCGGTCGCCCAAGTACCGCGACCAGGTCGCCGACGAACTGATCGCCCTGATCGAGGCGGCTGGTGGACGCACGCTGGCGCTGTTCACGAGCTGGGCCGCAATGGACCATGCGGTCGACGCCGTCCGCGACGAGGTCTCCGTGCCGATCCTGACCCAGCGCGACCTGCCGAAGCCGGCGCTGGTGAAGGCGTTCGCCGAGTCGGAGGAGACGTGCCTGTTCGCGACCACCGGCATGTTCCAAGGCGTCGACGTGCCCGGCCGGACGCTGTCGCTCGTGGTGATCGACAAGCTGCCGTTCCCACGCCCGGACGATCCGTTGCTGTCGGCCCGCCGCGACCAGCTCGGCGCGTCGGCGTTCTCCGAGATCGACGTGCCACGGGCGTCGACGCTGCTCGCTCAGGCGTGTGGCCGGCTCATCCGGACGATGGACGACCGCGGCGTGGTCGCCGTGCTCGATCCCCGGCTCGGCACCGCCCGCTACCGGTGGGACATCGTCAAGGCGCTCCCGCCGATGAAGCGCACCCGCGAGCGCGCCGACGCCGAGGCGTTCCTGCGCGAGCTGACGACCATGGACTCGACGAGCACCCCGTCCGACGCTCCGTCCGAAGCTTCCTGACCGCGCCAGCCTGGGTACGGTCGCACCCATGGGAGAACTCGTTCGTCACGAACTGGTCGATGGTGTCGCCACGATCACGCTCGATTCGCAGCACAACCGCAACGCCCTGTCGTCGCAGCTGATCCGCGAGCTCGCCGAGAGCCTCGACGCCGCCGAGTCGGCCGTCGCGCGAGCGATCGTGCTGCGGCACGAAGGGCCCGCGTTCTGCGCCGGTGCCGACCTGAAGGAGCGCTCCGCTGCGAGCGGTCCGCCCGACTCGTCGCCGATGGTCGACGTGATGCGGCGGCTGATGGACACCGACCGCCCGACCATCGCCGCGGTCGACGGTGCCGTGCGGGCCGGCGGGATCGGGTTGATGGCGTCGTGCGATCTGGTCGTGGTCGATCGCTCGGTGTCGTTCGCGCTCACCGAGGTGCGGATCGGTGTGGCCGCGGCGATCATCTCGGTGCCGATCCTGCGACGCGTGCCACCCGGCAAGATCGCCGCCGCGATGCTCACGGGCGAGGTGTTCGACGCCGACGAGGCGCGATCGATCGGACTCGTCACCCATGTGACCGACGACGTCGCCGCCACGGTGGCCGGTCTGTGCGACGGCATCCGCGCCGGGGCGCCGCGCGCCGTGCGCGAGACGAAGCGGCTGCTGCGCCACGTCCCCACCCTCGACCGCGACGCCGCGTTCGAGGAGATGCGAGCCCTCAGCGACGAACTGTTCGCCTCACCCGACGCCCAGGAAGGCATGGCCGCCTTCAAGGACAAGCGCACCCCCACCTGGCCCGTCGGTTGAGGTCAGACCCCAACCGACGACATCGCTGAGATCGCGACCTGGCTGATGGTCGGTTGGGGTCTGACCTCAGCCGACCTGTCACGCCATGAGGCGGTAGCCGATGCCTCGGGCGGTGACGATCAGCTTCGGGTCGTCGGGGTGGTCCTCGATCTTGAGCCGCAGGCGGCGCACGTGGGCATCGACCAGACGTGAGTCGCCGAGGTACTCGTACCCCCACACCCGCTCGAGGAGCTGGTCGCGTGACAGTACCGCCCCCGCGTGATCGGCGAACTCGCACAGGAGCCGGTACTCGGTCTTGGTGAGACTCAGCTCCTCGCCACCCTTCAGCACGATGCCCTGCTCCCGGCGCAGTTCGAGGTCGCCGAACCGCGTCGACGAACTGGTGCTCGTCGCCTCGTGGAGGTGCACCCGCCGCAGGAGCGCACGGATGCGCGCCGCCAGCTCCTTCGGCACGACCGGCTTGGTGACGTAGTCGTCGGCGCCGGCCTCGAGACCGGCGACCATGTCGTGGGTGTCGGTCTGGGCGGTGATCATGATGATCGGGGTGATCGACTCGGCACGGATCGTGCGGCACACGTCGAACCCCGACATGTCGGGCAGGCGGAGGTCCAGCAACACCAGGTCGACGTCGTGTTCGGCGAACGCGGCGAGGCCCGCCGCGCCGTCGACCGCCTCGTGGACCGTGTATCCCTCGTCCTCGAGCGCGAGGCGCAGGGCCAGCCGGATGCCGTCGTCGTCTTCGATGAAGAGGAGGGTGTTCACGTGACGCCAGTCTGTCATGAATCCCGCTCCGTGGGAGAACCCCGCCTGAACAGGGGTGATGTGCGCGTTCTCGGCCCGCTTTGTTACAGAAATCGCACGATTCGAACGCTGCGTCGTCACACACGGGCATCACACTGATGACTGTTCACGCTGCCCCGGTGAGGTTCCTTCCTCCCCCTGGAGCCTCACCGGCAGCGGGAAACTCCTCCGGAACTGTTCAGGAGTCGAGGATTTCGCCCCTCCTCCCGGACACCGATCCTTCGGCCTCCGTGCCACACTGGTCCGCGCCATGGCCCGCCAGCGATCACTCAGACTGAGCACGCGCGTCACCCTCTTCTTCGGTGCCATGGCCCTGATCGGCGGCATGGCCCTCGCCGTCGCCACCTTCCTGTTCGCCCGCAACTCGCTGCTCGACCAGCGCATCGCCGACGCCCGCAACGACGCCATCTTCCACGCGCAGGACATCCGGGGCGCCTACGACGCCGACGCCGACATCGGCGAGTTCGTGATCGATCTCGACTACGAGCCCGACGCGTTCGGCGTGCTCCTCCCCGACCTCGAGACCGAGCCGCTCCGGCAGATCTCGTCGCGGTCGGGCTGGTCGCTCGACGACCTCCCCGTCGAACTGGTCGAAGCCGTCGCGTCCCGCCAGTACGGCCAGCAGCTGTACGAGTACGAGGGCGACACGTGGCTCGCCATCGGTGTGAACATCCGAGCCTACGACGTCGGCTACATCGAGGCGTTCCCGCTCGAGAGCACCGAGAACGCACTTCGGGTGCTCGCCACGGCGCTGATCATCGGCACCGCACTCGCCGCGATCGTCGCGACGTTCTTCGGCTGGTCGACCAGCCGACGGCTCCTCCGACCGGTCTCCCGAGTCGCGGACGCGGCCGGTGACATCGCGTCGGGCTCGCTCGACGTCCGGATGGACGAGGAATCCGACCCGGATCTCAACCGACTCGCCGGCTCGTTCAACGAGATGGCCGACGCGGTGCAGGAACGCATCGAACGTGAGCAGCGCTTCGCCTCCGACGTCAGCCACGAGCTGCGTTCGCCCATCACGGCGCTCACCGCAGCGGTGGAGGTCCTCGACGCCCGGCGTGACGATCTCCCGGAGCGCACCCAGCAGGCGCTCGACGTCGTCGTCACCCAGGTTCGGCGCTTCGACGACATGGTCATCGACCTCCTCGAACTATCGCGGCTCGAGGCCGGTGCGCAGGACCTCCATCGCGAACCGG
>NZZV01000219.1 GCA_002698945.1 Acidimicrobiaceae bacterium | reverse complement strand
GGCTTCAGCCGTCACTTTTTGGCTCCCAGGCGTTCGAGAACGCTGATGGACAGCATGAGCTGGGGTTCGATGACGGGAAGCGGCCCCGGGCCGAGCCCGAGGGTTGCGGGGATGTTGTCGACGCGCTGCTCGCGGAACTCCAGTCCGAGCTGTCCGGGGAGGGAGATCTTCCGGCCTGCAAGCGGCAGGCGGAATCGTTCGCGGTGCCGACGTGGCACGAGCGAAGCGAGCGAAGCGACCGGCCGGAGTTCGAGCAGCCACCGGAGTTCGAGGCGATGACCTCGATGCCCGACAAGAAGCTGGCGCTGAACTGGGGGTGGACGCTCAAACGTCGCTATCGCGGGCTGTCGAAGCGAGACAAGGCGGTGCAGCGAGAGGTGTACGCGCGGTGCCTAGGCTTCTCCGACCTGCATGGGCGAGACCTGGCCCCTGCCGCTTCGGCTCCACTGCGAGAGCAGGTGCGGAAGCTGGGGTGCCGGTCCGGGGTGGCGATGTACATCGTCGGCCTGGTCGAGACGGCGGTGACCCAGGGGCGGATGGGCCTGCGCCTGTCGGCGCCGGAGTTCCGCTCGCTGACCGGGCACGCGCTCAGCGTGTGGTGGTACGCGGTGGGCAGACTGGAGTCGCTGGGCATCATCCAGCGGGTGGGCACCGTGAAGGGGGGGACGAAACGCTACGGCGGCGCCCCGGTGCAGAAGGACACGAACCTGTACGTGCCGGGCCCGTGGTGGTTCGAGGCCGGGGAGGGCGAGACCTGGTCGCCTCTGGAGGCGGCGCTAGGACTCTTCGCGAAAGTCCGGCGCCTGTCGTCCCCGAAGGCGATACGGATGGCAGCCAAGAAAGCCCACGAGGGCCTCATGGGCAACCGCCGCAAGCGACGTCGAGAGACGAACACGGCGAGCCGAGACCGGAACCGGAAGCGCCACCACGACCTCGCCCCCAAGGTGACGAGCACCCCCGAGGTCGAAGCGGCCGCCGACGCCCTGGCGAAGCACCGACAAGCCGAGGCCCAAGCCCAGGAGGTCGAGGACGCCCGCCAGCGAGCCCGAGCGCTCATGCGAGGGGAGAGCGTGCCCCTGGGCGACGCAGCCGAGCCCCAGGGCAACAACAGAGATCCCCAGGCAGCCCCAGATGCCTCGAAGGCCGAGGCGGTCGCTCAGGCTGTCGTGAGCCTGAGAAACGCTGGTGTGAAGGCCAAGCGGAGCCTAGGGAGCATCATGCGGCAGGCGGTGGAGCGTCTGGGGGGCGGCTCATCACCTCCGGCCGAGGACGGCGCGGATGTAGATATTAATTGCCGTCCGAATTTCGGACGGCAATCCCGAAGGGGAAGAAGGGAGGAAGAATTGTTTTCTTCTGTCGAGCCTCAGCCCCCACCGAAGACCCCAACTCAGGCTCCCGACAAGCCTCCGACCCCGTTCAAAACTCCAGTCTCTCGACCGGGAGCCGGTGACAAATCGACCCCCGAACACCCCGCTTGCGCCCGAGCGCGGGCTTTGGACGGGAAGGGGCCCGATTCGGCTGGTACGAGGCTGACCGGCAGTGCCCTTCGGGGGCCCGAGTTCTTCCGTCAGGCGTTCGCCGGGCTCTTTGGCCACACCATGGAGCCCGAACCCGGATGAGCATCAGGGGACGTCGGCGCCTGCGTAGTCGGTTGAGCCGTCGGTGGTGGGCCGAGAGTTGCCCTCGAAGTCGAACGGCGGATCGCCGTCTTCCCAGATCGCCACGCCGTCAAAGTCAGCCGCACTGTTCAGCGAGAGGTCGCCACCGTCGAGATCAAACCACCCCTCGTCGTAGCTTCCGCCTGCGGCCTCGAAGGTGGTGGCGACCGAGGCCCCGCCACAGTTCACAGCGTCATCAGCTCGCGACACCGTGATCGAGTTCCGCACGGTCACCGCTCCGCCGCTGCACGATAGAGCGAGGCTGGAAGCACCAAAGTTTCCAACCAGGGTGCTGTACAAGACGTCGAGCTCGGCGCCCGATGCCACCACGGCGTCAGAGTTAACGTCGGCGCCCACCATGGTGTTTCGCAGGAACCCGGTGGTGCCGCTGTCGAGCTGGATGCCGCCGCTGGAGTTCTGAACGACCTGCACGCTGTCAGCGTAGAGAGTCGCACCCGAAGCCACCGCGATGCCTACGTCGTCCGTGTCCTCGACACGAAGCCGGTGGAAGTATGCCGTGGCTCCGGTCACCGTGATGACCGGGTCTCCGTCGTTGCCTCGCACACTCTGCGTGGTGTTGTTCGCGGAGACGAGAGCGATGGTCTTTCCGCTGTCGATGGTGATGGTGTGGAGCTGGCCACCACCGGTGATGAGCACGGCGTGTTCGCCTCCGTCCGCGACCGCATCGATGGCTGCTTGGATGGAGTCTGCTGTGCCGGCGTTGACCTCGGTGACGTTGGCCGGGTCGAAGCACGCTCCCGTGGCGATGTTGCACGCGGGGGCTCCGATGGCCTGGCATTCCTCGTGGAAGCTGCACCCCACGCACGTGTTCGCTGTCGCGTCGCAGAGGGGGGTTATGCTGTCGCAGGCGTCCGCGTTCTCGGCCGAGCACTGCACGCACTCGGTGCCCACGCACAGCGGCAGGCCGATGTCGAGCGATGCGCATGCCGTATCGGGTTCGGCGGTGGCGGAGCAGGCAACACAGACCTCATCGACGCAGAACGGCTGGGCTGGGTCGGTGCAGTCGTCTGGGCCCTGGCATCCGGTCGGCCCGGTCGTTGTGCTCGTGTCGTCAGTGCCCGTTCCTGTCGTGGGGTCCGTCTCGGTACCTCCGGTCGATGGTTCTCCAGAAGAACTCTCGTCGGTTGAGTCCGTGAGGCATTCGTTTTCCTCATCCCAGATGCCGCATTGGAAGCGGCACTCGAGGGGGGGCTCTATCGGGGAGCACCCCGTGGGTCTCAGGTCTTCAAACGTTATGCCCGTCTGATCGACGCACTCCTCCGTGTCAACGATGCAGAACGGGCGTGCGTCACCATGACGCTCGGCGCAGTGCGAGTCACCACCGTTGAAACCGCAGAAGTCTCGGTTCACTTTCGTGCCGAAGTCAGGACAGCCGGATGCGAAGAGAAGCAGGGCGACAGGAGAGGCGCGGAGGAACAGCATGGGGCTTAGAACCTTCCTGTGGCGGAGAGGCCCGCAAGTGTTCCACCGAGAACAGGTGAGAGGGAGACGTTCCGAGGTTGCCGCTTGTCGCGATTGAGTTCCCAGCTCAGAAGGCCGATCCCGGTGAGCCCTACAAGGCTTCCGATGACCAATATCGGGACGGATTGGCGAAGAGGGAAAACGCGCTCGCGACTGGTGATGACGTCGAAGCCGTCTTCCGTGGGGACCGCAGATTCGTTGTTGCGGATGTCGACAAGCATGACGGCACCTCCCACGGCAGCACCTGTACCAATCCCGATG
Source organism: Acidimicrobiaceae bacterium (assembly GCA_002698945.1). GTDB lineage: Bacteria > Actinomycetota > Acidimicrobiia > Acidimicrobiales > Ilumatobacteraceae > Ilumatobacter. The sequence goes on along the minus strand of NZZV01000219.1, from coordinate 6,920 downwards.
AGGCCGATTCCCACCCAGCCCGTAGCGCCAAGTGTGACTTCGGTGGCGGGATCGGAAGATGGGGCGGGTTCGTGGCTCTGAGGGGGAGGAGGGGCCGCGAGAAACAAGCTGGCAGAGAGAACAGTTACGGTGCTCATGCTGTCGGCCTAGAAGCGCCCCGATGCGGAGAGGCCGGTGAAGGATGTGCCGAAGGATGGCGCTAGCGACATCTTGCGTTGGCGCTTCGAGCGGGAGAGGTCCCAGGCAAGGAGGCCGACGCCGGAAAGGAGCGACACGGCACCGATGGTGATGAGTGGGACGGTCGTGCTCAAGGGGTGTCGACGTTCGGTGACGATGACGAGGGTGCCTTCGAATTCTCCCGTCCCAAACGCGCGTCTCTCTCGGGTTTGAGAGAGGAGCACTCCGCCGGTGATTCCGGTGGCGAGACCGGCTACACCAAGCCCAACCCCGGTCCACCCCGCAGCGTGCAGTTTTTGGGTGTCCTGCTCGGGTTCAGCTGCGAGGGCCATTTGAGGCGCGCCTGCAACGAGGGCCAGGGCGAAGAAAAAAGGGGCTGAACGGAGGCGGGGGGCCATGGCGTGAAGACGATCCCACCCGGGGGGATCTCTGGGCAAGCCGTGTCTCGGTGTCACGGACAGGGGCCCGGGAAACGGAGAAATCGGTTGCGGGGCCTGGGAAAGGGAACCGTTGCCGCAAGCCTTGGAGACGAAGCTAGACGCGGCCTGAGCCCCCCTTGCGTGGCCGTTTTGAGGGGGACTTTCTGGCCCCCTTTTCCGCAGCCTCCTTGAAAACCTCGCGGGCGACCCAAACGGAGCAGTCGAGCTCGGCCGCGAGCTCGCGCCAGGAGTCGCCGCGCTTTCGGAGTCGTTGGACGCGAGCGGCCGACGGTCGAGGGCCCCGAGGCCGGCCAATGGGTTTGCCGTCTGCGCGGGCCTTGGCCATGCCGAGCCTGGTGCGCTCGGAGATGAGGGCGCGCTCAAACTCTGCGACGGCCCCCAGCATGGTGAGCATCAAGCGGGACATCGCATCGCCGTTGGGGCGCAGGTCGATGCCCTGGGTGATCGAGATGAAGCGGACGCCGGCGTCCTCGAGGGCGCGGAGGTTGGCCAGAAGATCGAGCGCGCTTCGGCCGAAGCGGTCGAGCTTCCAGACGAGTACGACGTCGATGCGGCCGCGGCCAGCAGCCTGAATGAGCTTGGCGAGACCCGGGCGGCTGTTGCTGGCTCCGCTGCCGGTCTCCTCGATGTTGAGGGCCACGCGGAAGCCGTGCCGTTTGGCGGCGACGCGAAGCTCCTTGCGAGCCGCCGCGGGGTCTTGGTCTACGGTGCTGACGCGGTGGTAGAGGGCGGCTCTCTGTTTCGAGGGCATGCGCCCGCGATCTTGCCGTGGTTGGGGAGACTTGCGGTGTTGTCCAAGTCGGTGGCGATTGCAGCTGCAGCGGTGGTGAAGCGAGTCCCGATCGCGAGCGCATGCCCTCGAAACAGAGAGCCGCCCTCTACCACCGCGTCAGCACCGGTTGGGATCATGGCCGATGAGGGTGTCGGTCGACGAGGCCGTAGCGACGAACCCACTCTTTGAAGCTGAGGCCGTAGCGACGGGCAGCTCGACCGATGCGAGCCCGCTTGGCGGTGTCGGCGTTGGCTTCGATGGCAGGATGAACGATGCGCTTGAGGTTCCGGCGCTTGGCCGGGGCGGGAAGGTCGCGAGCGGGAGCGTCGATGCAGTCGCGGAGGATGGAGACGGTGCGCTGCATCTTGGCCATGCGCTGGATGTAGAGGTCGGAGCTGTCTTCGGGCTCCTTGGCTGACGATGCTTGGACCTTCGCCGTCTCGGGGGGCGGTGCAGCGCGGGCGAGGATGCGGGTACTGAGGTCGTCGACGGCTTCCTCAAGGCCAACGAGAGCTTCCCAAAACCGCTGGCTGTAGCGGTCGACGTGGGGTCGTTTCTTAGTCATCGAAGACGCCGCGAGATTTCTTGGACTGGTTGCCTTGGAGAGGGGCGACGCCGGTTTGCCCTGAGCTTCCGCGTTTACCTTGGCGACCGCGAGGGCCTTGGTTGCCTTGGTACCCGCGGGGACCCCGGTTGCCTTTGTCGCCCTTCTTCCCGGGCTTGCCCTGCTCGCCCTTCGGCCCCTTGGGTCCGGTGGCCCCGCGAGGACCGGGGACAGCTCGCTCGATGACCTGCTCGGTGTGGGTGACGGGGTGGATGTGTTGAACGTGCTCGTGTCGGTGCACGTGCTGGACGGCCTTGCCCTGGTCGAAGTTTTGGGTCACTGCGTCGGAGACCCAGGATCGAAGCTTGGGTTCGAGGGCCGTGGTGTCGAGGATGGGCTGGGCTTGGGCCAGAGCTCGCTGACGCCTACGCCGGTTGGACTCCTTGGCCTGGTAGCGAGCGACGGTAGCCTGAAGGTCGATGAGCGCGTCGGCGGCCTGCTCTTCGGCCTCAAGGGCGAGCCGCCGTTGCCGCTGCTTGCGCTCGGTGATGGTGGAGATGGTCTTGCCGACGATGACGGCGGTACCGACGCCAAGGGCGGCGTAGGCGAGGACTTTGAGGAGGTCGGGAGGGCCGGGTGCGGGCCTCGGCCGAGGCTGGATCTGAACCGGTGGAGCGGTTTGTACGGGGGCCGCGTGGGCTCGGATGAACTCTTCGCGCCGTCTCTTCTGCTCCTCGATCCGGCTGAAGAACCCGGAGACGCGGAGGAGGACGTCGAGGGGCGTGCCCTTGGCACCGACGGGCTCCAGCTTCGGGGTCGAGGGCCAGGTGCGCTCGATGGCCTCTTCGATGGCGGGGGCAATGGGATAGGGCGCGTCCTGAGCCATGCCTCTGAGCATGGGGGATGGCGGGGTCGATTTCAGGTTCGCCGGGGGCTCAGGGACAGGTGCCGCGTGAAGGGCGAATTTTCTCTACGCGTAGAGGACTCCGTAGCTCTACGAATTAGGCATAACAAGGGCATCTGGCGAAAACGCGCGGTGTAGGCTCGAAGGGATGCGAACGGTGGTTATCGACGCGCTGATGGTGGATGTGCAGGCAGCGGTCGAGAGCCTGGAGGGGGCCCGAGCGATCGTCGGGTTTGATGGGAAGGTGTGGGTGCAGTCGCCGGACTTCGAGCGGATGAAGGCCCACGAGCTGGAGTTCTTCGCGGCCAGCATTGCAGGGAAAGGCATCTCGGTGAGGGTGCTGGAGAGCCAGGATCCCTTCCCGCCCGAGTACGACGGCGGAGCCTGATTCCCGTCGACCGAGACCTGGCGCCTTCCGGTCCTGGGGCTCAACCTCGCCAGGCAAGGGGAGTGATCCTCGATTTCGGGCCCAAGTTCTTTCGCCGGCCCACCCCGAAAACGCCCCGGAAGCATTCCGGCGAGGCATTCCTAAATGCCCTGGCGCCATGCTCGTTGCCGTTTATGCCCGGAAGCGAGGGGGAGGTGGCGGCCCAAGTACGGAGCGCTGGACAGGATCGCGCGCGCTTGGTCCGATGGGACTCCTTCAACCGCGGCAACGCCCTTAAATTTTGAAGGCCAGCAGTATCAGTGCTGGCCTTACAGGAAAGGGGCTCCCTCACCACTTGCCGCCGTCTCATCAACAGACGCCGACGTGAACAACGTAACAACTCCCTCCGCCTCCGCCCAGCCCTCCAACACCGAGGGGCTTCAGCCGTCACTTTTTGGCTCCCAGGCGTTCGAGAACGCTGATGGACAGCATGAGCTGGGGTTCGATGACGGGAAGCGGCCCCGGGCCGAGCCCGAGGGTTGCGGGGATGTTGTCGACGCGCTGCTCGCGGAACTCCAGTCCGAGCTGTCCGGGGAGGGAGATCTTCCGGCCTGCAAGCGGCAGGCGGAATCGTTCGCGGTGCCGACGTGGCACGAGCGAAGCGAGCGAAGCGACCGGCCGGAGTTCGAGCAGCCACCGGAGTTCGAGGCGATGACCTCGATGCCCGACAAGAAGCTGGCGCTGAACTGGGGGTGGACGCTCAAACGTCGCTATCGCGGGCTGTCGAAGCGAGACAAGGCGGTGCAGCGAGAGGTGTACGCGCGGTGCCTAGGCTTCTCCGACCTGCATGGGCGAGACCTGGCCCCTGCCGCTTCGGCTCCACTGCGAGAGCAGGTGCGGAAGCTGGGGTGCCGGTCCGGGGTGGCGATGTACATCGTCGGCCTGGTCGAGACGGCGGTGACCCAGGGGCGGATGGGCCTGCGCCTGTCGGCGCCGGAGTTCCGCTCGCTGACCGGGCACGCGCTCAGCGTGTGGTGGTACGCGGTGGGCAGACTGGAGTCGCTGGGCATCATCCAGCGGGTGGGCACCGTGAAGGGGGGGACGAAACGCTACGGCGGCGCCCCGGTGCAGAAGGACACGAACCTGTACGTGCCGGGCCCGTGGTGGTTCGAGGCCGGGGAGGGCGAGACCTGGTCGCCTCTGGAGGCGGCGCTAGGACTCTTCGCGAAAGTCCGGCGCCTGTCGTCCCCGAAGGCGATACGGATGGCAGCCAAGAAAGCCCACGAGGGCCTCATGGGCAACCGCCGCAAGCGACGTCGAGAGACGAACACGGCGAGCCGAGACCGGAACCGGAAGCGCCACCACGACCTCGCCCCCAAGGTGACGAGCACCCCCGAGGTCGAAGCGGCCGCCGACGCCCTGGCGAAGCACCGACAAGCCGAGGCCCAAGCCCAGGAGGTCGAGGACGCCCGCCAGCGAGCCCGAGCGCTCATGCGAGGGGAGAGCGTGCCCCTGGGCGACGCAGCCGAGCCCCAGGGCAACAACAGAGATCCCCAGGCAGCCCCAGATGCCTCGAAGGCCGAGGCGGTCGCTCAGGCTGTCGTGAGCCTGAGAAACGCTGGTGTGAAGGCCAAGCGGAGCCTAGGGAGCATCATGCGGCAGGCGGTGGAGCGTCTGGGGGGCGGCTCATCACCTCCGGCCGAGGACGGCGCGGATGTAGATATTAATTGCCGTCCGAATTTCGGACGGCAATCCCGAAGGGGAAGAAGGGAGGAAGAATTGTTTTCTTCTGTCGAGCCTCAGCCCCCACCGAAGACCCCAACTCAGGCTCCCGACAAGCCTCCGACCCCGTTCAAAACTCCAGTCTCTCGACCGGGAGCCGGTGACAAATCGACCCCCGAACACCCCGCTTGCGCCCGAGCGCGGGCTTTGGACGGGAAGGGGCCCGATTCGGCTGGTACGAGGCTGACCGGCAGTGCCCTTCGGGGGCCCGAGTTCTTCCGTCAGGCGTTCGCCGGGCTCTTTGGCCACACCATGGAGCCCGAACCCGGATGAGCATCAGGGGACGTCGGCGCCTGCGTAGTCGGTTGAGCCGTCGGTGGTGGGCCGAGAGTTGCCCTCGAAGTCGAACGGCGGATCGCCGTCTTCCCAGATCGCCACGCCGTCAAAGTCAGCCGCACTGTTCAGCGAGAGGTCGCCACCGTCGAGATCAAACCACCCCTCGTCGTAGCTTCCGCCTGCGGCCTCGAAGGTGGTGGCGACCGAGGCCCCGCCACAGTTCACAGCGTCATCAGCTCGCGACACCGTGATCGAGTTCCGCACGGTCACCGCTCCGCCGCTGCACGATAGAGCGAGGCTGGAAGCACCAAAGTTTCCAACCAGGGTGCTGTACAAGACGTCGAGCTCGGCGCCCGATGCCACCACGGCGTCAGAGTTAACGTCGGCGCCCACCATGGTGTTTCGCAGGAACCCGGTGGTGCCGCTGTCGAGCTGGATGCCGCCGCTGGAGTTCTGAACGACCTGCACGCTGTCAGCGTAGAGAGTCGCACCCGAAGCCACCGCGATGCCTACGTCGTCCGTGTCCTCGACACGAAGCCGGTGGAAGTATGCCGTGGCTCCGGTCACCGTGATGACCGGGTCTCCGTCGTTGCCTCGCACACTCTGCGTGGTGTTGTTCGCGGAGACGAGAGCGATGGTCTTTCCGCTGTCGATGGTGATGGTGTGGAGCTGGCCACCACCGGTGATGAGCACGGCGTGTTCGCCTCCGTCCGCGACCGCATCGATGGCTGCTTGGATGGAGTCTGCTGTGCCGGCGTTGACCTCGGTGACGTTGGCCGGGTCGAAGCACGCTCCCGTGGCGATGTTGCACGCGGGGGCTCCGATGGCCTGGCATTCCTCGTGGAAGCTGCACCCCACGCACGTGTTCGCTGTCGCGTCGCAGAGGGGGGTTATGCTGTCGCAGGCGTCCGCGTTCTCGGCCGAGCACTGCACGCACTCGGTGCCCACGCACAGCGGCAGGCCGATGTCGAGCGATGCGCATGCCGTATCGGGTTCGGCGGTGGCGGAGCAGGCAACACAGACCTCATCGACGCAGAACGGCTGGGCTGGGTCGGTGCAGTCGTCTGGGCCCTGGCATCCGGTCGGCCCGGTCGTTGTGCTCGTGTCGTCAGTGCCCGTTCCTGTCGTGGGGTCCGTCTCGGTACCTCCGGTCGATGGTTCTCCAGAAGAACTCTCGTCGGTTGAGTCCGTGAGGCATTCGTTTTCCTCATCCCAGATGCCGCATTGGAAGCGGCACTCGAGGGGGGGCTCTATCGGGGAGCACCCCGTGGGTCTCAGGTCTTCAAACGTTATGCCCGTCTGATCGACGCACTCCTCCGTGTCAACGATGCAGAACGGGCGTGCGTCACCATGACGCTCGGCGCAGTGCGAGTCACCACCGTTGAAACCGCAGAAGTCTCGGTTCACTTTCGTGCCGAAGTCAGGACAGCCGGATGCGAAGAGAAGCAGGGCGACAGGAGAGGCGCGGAGGAACAGCATGGGGCTTAGAACCTTCCTGTGGCGGAGAGGCCCGCAAGTGTTCCACCGAGAACAGGTGAGAGGGAGACGTTCCGAGGTTGCCGCTTGTCGCGATTGAGTTCCCAGCTCAGAAGGCCGATCCCGGTGAGCCCTACAAGGCTTCCGATGACCAATATCGGGACGGATTGGCGAAGAGGGAA
>NZZV01000218.1 GCA_002698945.1 Acidimicrobiaceae bacterium | reverse complement strand
CCACCATCGCGACGGCGAGCAGGCCGACCATCCCCGCGCGACGCGCACCATTGCGCCGCGGCCGGTCGGGGTCGGGCGTCGCGTCGGCGGTCGGTCCGCTCATCGGACCACCCACCGGCGGCGTGCCCGGCGGGACGGCAACGTGTTCGATCGGGTCGTTGGGCGTCAGCTCGACCATCGTCGGCTGCGACTCGGACCCGGGGTGCGACGGGGGCTGCCAGGCTCCGGCGCTGGCGCCCGCCTCGTCGGACTGGCGGGGAGGTGGCAATGCGGTCATGACACTGGTCTACCAACGCAGACGCCGGCCCGCCATGGAGGCGAGCCGGCGTCTCTCAGGTCCAGTTCAACCAGAAGGGGTCAGGCCCCTTCTGGCGGGCTTAGCCAATCAGCCCTTGGCTTCGATGAAGGCGTCGGAGAAGTTGGTCTCGTAGTCGCCGGTGTCGCTGATGAACTCCAGCTTCTCGAGGTCCTCGGGGTAGATCGCAGGATCCTCGAGGATCTCGGGCAGGATCGACGCCTCGGCCGCCTCGTTCGGGCTGGCGTAGTAGTTCCAGTTCGTCAGCGTGGCGCCGTTCTCGGCATCGAGGATGAAGTTGATGAACGCATGCGCCGTGCACGGATGCGGTGCGTCGTGGACGACGGCCATGTTGTCCACCCACCGTGTGCCACCCTCCTCCGGCACGAAGTACTCGTACTGCGCCGGGTCGTCGGCCTCGGCGAACTGGACGAAGAAGTTGCCCGAGTATCCGTGAGCGACCGCCGTCTGGCCGGTGGCGAGGTTCTCGTCGTAGCCGTCGGAGTCGAACGACTGGAGGGGAGCGTTCGCGACGAGTTCCTGCGCCTCGGCCAACTCCTCCTCGGACGTCGAGTTCAGTGAGTACCCGAGGTACTTGAGCGCAGCGCCCAGGGTCTCGCGCGGATCGTTCAGCAACGAGATCGACCCGGCGACGCCGTACTGCTCGGCGATCGCCTGGTCGAACACCAGCGCCCACGAACGCGGGAAATCCTCGCCGGCGACGGCCTTGTCGACGCCGAGACCGGTCGTACCCCATTGGTACGGCGCGGCATACGCGCCCTCGGGGTCGTACGGCAGACCACTCTCGAAGTCGTCGGCGAGGTTGGAGTAGTTGGGGATGGCGTTCTTGTTGAGCGGCATCACGTCGCCGTTCTCGATCATGATCGACACCATGTAGTCGGACGGCACGATCACGTCGTACCCGGAGTTGCCCGCCGAGATGATGGGCTGCATCGCCTCGTTCGAGTCGTAGAAGTCCTCGGTGACCGAGACGCCGTACTGCTCCTCGAAGGCGGTGATCAGTTCGGGGTCCATGTACTCGGACCAGTTGTAGAGGAACAGGTCGCCGTCGACCTCGTCGACGGCGCAGTCCGGGCCGTCACCGGCCGGCTCTGCAGCCGGCTCGTCACCCGAGTCGGCCGGCTCGTCGGCGGTGTCGTCACCGGCGTCGGCCGGCTCGTCGGCCGAATCATCGGCCGCGGGTTCGTCGTCGCCGCCGCACGCAGCGAGGGCGAGCGAGGCGACGACGGCCGATGCCATCATCTTGCGCTTGCTGATCATTGGTTTCTCTCCCCTTGGGTTGGCGGGCCGCTCACGCGGCCGGTTCACGCCGGCGCCGGCCCTCGTTCGCACGCTGTGCGAACAAGCTGCCGATCACCAACACCAGGGACGCAGCCAACATCACCACCGAAACGGCGTTGATGAGCGGCGTCACGCCCCTGCGAATGAGACTGAAGACATACACCGGCAGGGTGGTACTGCCCGGGCCGGCGACGAACTGGGTGACGACGACGTCGTCGAGCGACAAGGTGAGCGCCAACAGCGCGCCGCCGAGCACCCCGGGCATGATCTGGGGCAGCGTGACGAAGACGAACGCCTTCCAGCGGGTCGCGTACAGGTCGGCGGCCGCCTGTTCGAGCGTCGCGTCCATGCCGGCGATCCGGGCCCGCACCACGACGGACACGAAGGCGATGTTGAACGCGATGTGGCTGACGACGATCGTGGCGAATCCCTTGGCGATGCGCAGACCGAACCAGGCGTCGAGCAGGTCGAAGGCCTGGGTGAAGAACAGCAGCATCATCACCGCCATCGTGACGTCGGGGATGATGATCGGCAGATAGAGCAGCGCGTCGAAGACCTTCTTGCCGCGGAACGTGAACCGCTCGAGTGCCAGTGCCGCCATCGTGCCGAGCACCACCGAGAGCACCGTTGACACGAGGGCGACCCGGATCGACACCCAGATGGCGTCCTGCACACGTGTGTCGTCGCCGAGCGCCCGATACCAATCGAGGGTGAAGCCGCCCCACTGCCCCGGGTTCCGCGCGCCGCTGAAGCTGTAGATCGTGAGCAGCACGATGGGTGCGTACAGGAACACGAGCACCAGGAGGACGTTGAGGCTCAGCCCGAACTTCGCGAGGCCGCGGGCCTGGGCGGACGACGCTTCGCTCACAGGTTCTTCCCGCCCGCTCGGAAGTAGACGATCGTCGCGGACAGCATCACGGCCATCAGCACGAACGACACCGACGCGCCGACCGGCCAGTTCCGGGCGGTCAGGAACTGGGTCACGATGTAGCTGCCGAGCATCGTCTCGCGGCCGCCGCCGAGGATCTCGGGCGTGACGTACGCACCCAGGCTCGGGACGAACACGAGGATCGAACCGGCGATGACCCCCGGCAGCGAGAGGGGGAACACGATCTTGCTGAACGACTTCCAGCCGCTCGAGTACAGATCTCGGCTGGCTTCGACCAGGCGCCAGTCGATCCGTTCGATCGAGGCGTAGAGCGGCAGGATCATGAACGGGAGGAACGAGTAGGTGAGCCCGAGCACGACGGCGGTTCGGGTGAACAGCAGGTCGGTTTCGCCGAGCCCGATCGCCTCGGTCGCCGACGAGATCGGACCGCCCGTCGAGAGCAGCAGACGCCACGAGTAGTTGCGGACGAGGAAGTTCGTCCAGAACGGGATCATGACCGCGACCAGCAGGAGGTTGCGGACGAGCGGACGGCGAGTGGCCGCGAAGTAGGCGTACGGGTAGCCGACCAGGAGACAGACGACGGTGGTGATGGCGGCGAGGAACGCCGACCGGAACACCACGTTGCGGACGATCGGCTCGCCCAGCTTGCGGTAGGACTCGAGGTTCCACCCCGACAAGGCGACACTGCCCGAACTCGTCCGGGTCGCGAAGCTGTAGATCAGGACGATCACGAGCGGGACGGCGAAGAACAGCACCATGTAGAGGTAGGCGGGCAAGGCGAGCAGGAATCCTCGCCGACGGTCGGCGCGCCGCAGTCGGCGTTCGACCTCCTCGCCGATGTGGCTGTGTTCGTGATCCGGATCGACGATGTCGAGCGGGTCGAGCGCGCTCGAACTCACGCCGGGACCACCGCCACCGCGTCGTCGCGCCACCACAAGCTCACGTCGTCGCCGACGTCGTGCCGTGGGACGCTGGGTCGGTTCTCCGCCCGGACCTCGACGGTCATCCAGTCGAGGGCGACCTGGTACACGACACCACTGCCGAGGAACGTGACCAGGCTCACCGTTCCGTCGAGCGAGGCCTGACCCTCGGGGACGGCACCGCGGTCGGTGAGTTGCACCCGCTCGGGGCGCAGACTCAGGGCGATCGCCTCACCGGCATCACCGGCGTGCTCGACGGTGACGCGGGTGCCGTTCGTCAGGCAGACGGTCGACGGGTCTTCCACCGTGCCCGGCAGGAAGTTCGACCGGCCGATGAAGTCGGCGACGAAACGGTTGACCGGCTGGTCGTAGATCTCCTCGGGCGTGCCGACCTGGAGCAGTTCGCCGTCGCCCATCACACCGATCCGGTCGGCCATCGACAGCGCCTCTTCCTGGTCGTGGGTGACGAACACGAACGTGATGCCGACCTCGCGCTGGAGCTGCTTGAGTTCGAACTGCATGCCCTGTCGCAACTTGAGGTCGAGCGCCGCGAGCGGTTCGTCGAGGAGCAGCACCTTGGGTCGGTTGACGAGCGCCCGAGCGAGGGCCACCCGCTGTTGCTGGCCTCCCGACAGCTGGTTCGGGCGTCGATGTTCCATCCCGGTCAGGCGCACCAACTCGATCGCCTCGCCCACCCGCCGGGCGACGTCGGCCTTGGGGGTCTTCTGCATGCGCAGGCCGAATCCGACGTTGTCGGCGACCGACATGTGCGGGAAGAGGGCGTAGTTCTGGAAGACCGTGTTCACCGGACGCTTGTTCGGCGGCAGGGTGCCGACCTCGTCGCCGTGGATCTTGAGGCTGCCGGCCGACGGGATCTCGAGACCCGCGATCATGCGCAGCGTCGTCGTCTTGCCGCAGCCCGACGGACCGAGCAGCGCGAAGAACTCGCCATCGGCGATGTCGAGATCGAGTGCATCGACCGCGACGACATCATCGAAACGCTTCGTGAGCGCCCTCATGGAGACGGCGGGAACCATCGCCCGGAGAATAGCCACCCGCGACGCCGCAACGTGCACGATCGCGGCGTGATCACACGCCGTTCACACGGCAAGTGACGGACCGGCGTGACGGCGACCGTGCGCACAGATCAGCCGGACGTCCGTGTGACACTCCGCCAGGCTCAGGACGCGAGCAGCTCCCGGGCCTCGGGTGGGAGGGGCTGACGGAATCGCCCCTCCGGCAAGGAAGCGCCGGAACGCACGAGCGCGATCTGCCAGGACGGGGAGGAGCCGAGCGCCCACCGCAGCGCGTCGATCGCCGCGGCGCCGACGCGGTGTGCACCGGGCCGGGGGGACAGCCCGGTCAGGTCGGCGATCCGGCCGGGCAACGTGGCGACGGCAGCCTGGTGGAGCACCGCGTAGCCGGCCTTGACGTGGAGCGGCAACGGCGGCGAGGACAGGAAGTCGATCGCCTCGCGTTGTGCCCGAGACGAGTCGAGATCGGGGTGGTCGGTGATCCAGGCGGACAGCTCCGCGGCGGTCTCGGGCATCGGATCGGCACCGAGCAAGGCGCCGATCTTCGTCTGTTCGAGCACGAATCGGTCGGCCTCGTCGTCGGTCAGGCGTTCGGGCCCGAAGTGCTGGTAGGCGGTGAGGAACGAGTCGGTGAGGGCGTTGTGCACCCAGGCCGCCATCGCCGGGTCGTCGGCGGAGTAGGGCCGACCACGCTCGGAGGTCCCGACGACCGAGCGGTGGACGCGACGCACGATCTCGGCCGATCGCTCGACTTCCGGCATGGCGCCGTACGTCGTCTCGGTGACGTAGAACGAGGTTCGGGTGAGGCGTCCGAGCGGATCGTCGCGGTATGCCGAGTGGTCGCCGACGCCTGCGACCACCTCGGGATGGGCGGTCTGGACGAGGAGGGCTCGCACTCCCCCGACGAAGGCGGTGGCGTCGCCGATCACCCGCCACGAGACCGAGTCGGGTCCGAGCAGGCCGGGGTCACCCACGTGGTCGAGGGTGTGCTCGAGGGGTCGTGGTCCGTGCGAGAACAACGACGACACGGCACCGACCACTCGGTCCCGAAGGTCGTCGATCGCCGTCATGGCACACCCGTACCCGGCGTGGAACACCTGCACGCCTCCCACTACGGCTCGACACCCGCGCCCGGATGCACGTCCAGTCGGATGAGGTCAGACCCCATCCGACAAGTCGGCTCGGATCACGCAGGTCCCGCTGGTCGGTTGGGGTCTGACCTCATCCGACTAGTCCTCGATGATGTCGAGGCCTTGCTCGCGGAGCCGGGCGAGGTTGTCGAGCATGCCCTGCAGGACGTCGGGCGGGTGCCCCTCCCAGTCCTCGAGTTCGCCGACGACGCGCATCGGATGCGGCGTCCGGTACGACTCGGTGATGTTGCCGGGGAACCGCTTGTTGGTGACGTTGGGGTCGTCCTCGAAGGGTCCGGTGGGCTCGACGACGTACACATGGCCGCGATCGTCCGACCCGGTCAACGCCGTGGCGAGTTCGGCGCCCCAGACCGCCGTCTCGACGAGCCCCGAGAAGTAGACGTTGTTGGAGATCCGCCCCTCCTGATAGTTGGAGCGTTGGCCCGCGATCAGCTCGTCACCGATCGTGAGGGTGCGCGCCGTCCCGTGGAAGAACGGCCCGGTGACGTGATCGCAGTGCTCGAACGTCACCGGCACCCACTCGGCGGCATCATCGACATGGGGGATACTCATGCCCGCCGACGGAAGCAGAAAACCCGGCTTGCAACAAGCCCACCCCCACGACCTACGGTGATGTTGGCGGGGGAAGTACCGGTGGCCAACCCACTCCGGGTCGGGTGATCTCCGTGAACGTCGACTCCGTCGCCGTCCCCTCCGACACCCGACCCGATGAGGTAGGGAGAACGCAAACGGCCCGGCCCTCCAACGAGGCACCGGACCGTTTGGTCAGAATTCTTCTGCGAAGCAGAGCTCGAGATTTCGTTCGCTCGCCAGGCAGACGAGCCCCGAGTTGCCTTTCGGCAACGAGCGGGCGATGTCAACGCCGCGAGCGGGCGAAAGATCAGCTCTGCTGGATTTTGATTTCGATGTCGACTCCGGCGGGCAATTCGATGCGCTGCAGCGAGTCGATCGTCTTCGCGTTGGGGTTCACGATGTCGATCAGCCGCTTGTGGATGCGCATCTCGAAGTGCTCACGCGAGTCCTTGTCGACGTGCGGTCCGCGGATGACCGTGTAGCGGTGCTTGTCGGTCGGCAGCGGGATCGGGCCACGGATGGTGGCGTCGGTGCGGTTGACCGTCTCGACGATCTTCTTCGTCGACTGGTCGATGATCTCGTGATCGAACGCCTTGAGACGGATGCGGATGTTCTGTGCCATGTCGGTACTTCTCTCTCAGCTGTTCTCGGTCACTTGAGGATCTTGGTGACGCGGCCCGCACCAACCGTACGGCCACCCTCGCGGATCGCGAACCGCAGACCCTCGTCCATCGCGATCGGCTTCCCCAACTCGACCGTCATCTCCACATTGTCACCCGGCATCACCATCTCGGTACCCGACGGCAACTCGATCGTCCCGGTCACATCCGTCGTCCGGAAAAAGAACTGCGGCCGATAGTTGTTGAAGAACGGCTTGTGACGACCACCCTCCTCCTTGGTCAACACATACACCTGACCCTCGAAATTCGTGTGCGGCGTGATACTCCCCGGAGCACACAACACCTGCCCACGCTCCACATCCTCCTTCGCCGTACCACGAAGAAGCGCACCGATGTTGTCACCCGCTTGGCCCTCATCGAGCAACTTGCGGAACATCTCCACACCCGTACACGTCGTCTTCTGCGTATCACGCAACCCAACGATCTCGATCTCATCACCCGTGTGGATCACACCCTGCTCCACCTTGCCCGTCACCACCGTGCCACGACCCGTGATCGTGAACACATCCTCGATCGGCATCAAGAACGGCTTGTCCAGATCACGCTCCGGCTCAGGAATATACGAATCACACGCATTCATCAACTCCATGACCTTCTCCTGCCACTCCGCGTCACCCTCCAACGCCTTCAACGCCGACACCGACACGATCGGAGCATCATCACCCGGGAACTCGTACTCGTTCAACAACTCACGAATCTCCAACTCCACCAACTCCAGGAGCTCTTCGTCATCGACCATGTCCGCCTTGTTCAACGCCACCACGATGTACGGCACACCCACCTGACGAGCCAACAACACATGCTCACGCGTCTGGGGCATCGGACCATCCGTCGCCGCAACCACCAAAATCGCGCCGTCCACCTGCGCAGCACCCGTGATCATGTTCTTGATGTAGTCAGCATGACCCGGCATATCCACATGCGCATAATGCCGATTCTCAGTCTCATACTCGATATGAGCAATCGAAATCGTAATCCCACGCGCCTTCTCCTCCGGCGCCTTGTCAATCGTGTCGAACGCCGCAAAATCAGCCAACCCACGATCCGACAACGTCTTCGAAATCGCCGCCGTCAACGTCGTCTTCCCATGATCGATATGACCCATCGTCCCGATGTTCACATGCGGCTTATTACGCTCGAACTTGGCCTTGCTCATGATGATTCTTTCCTCTGTGACTTTCTTGGTGTTTCAGTGGGGGACGTTCACTCGCCGCGCACGCGCTTGACGATCTCGTCCTGGACGTTCTGGGGGACCTGCTCGTACTGGCCGAACAGCATCGTGTAGTTGGCGCGGCCCTGGGTGGCCGAGCGGAGGTCGGTCGAATACCCGAACATCTCCGACAACGGGACCTTGGCCCGCACCGTCTGGGTGTTCCCGGTGGCTTCCATGCCCTCGATCTGGCCGCGGCGACGGTTGAGGTCGCCGACGACGTCACCGAGGTACTCCTCGGGGGTGACGACTTCGACCTGCATGATCGGCTCCATCAGCACGGCGCCGGCCTTGGCGGCGGCTTCCTTGATGCCGGCCTGGCCGGCGATCTTGAACGCCATTTCCGATGAGTCGACGTCGTGGTACTGACCATCGACGAGGGTGACCTTCACGTCGACCATCGGGAACCCGGCGAGCACGCCGGACTCGAGGCCGGCCTCGACGCCCTGACCGGTCGGGTTGATGTACTCACGGGGGACACGGCCACCGGTGATCTCGTCGGCGAACTCGAAGCCCTGACCCGGGTTCGGTTCGACGCGGAGCTTGATGACGGCGAACTGACCCGAACCACCCGACTGCTTGACGTGGCGGTACTCGTAGCTGTCGACGACCTTCGTGACGGTCTCGCGATAGGCGACCTGCGGCTTGCCGATCGTCGCTTCGACGTTGTACTCGCGCTGCATCCGGTCGACGAGGACCTCGAGGTGCAGCTCGCCCATGCCCGAGATGACGGTCTGACCGGTCTCGTGGTCGGTGCGGATCCGGAACGTCGGGTCTTCGTCGGAGAGGGCCTTCATCGCCTTGCCGAGCTTGTCCTGGTCGGACTTGGTCTTCGGCTCGATGGCGACGTGGATGACGGGCTCCGGGAACTCCATCCGCTCGAGGATCACCGGGTTGTCGCGGTCGCACAGCGTGTCACCCGTCGTCGTGTCCTTGAAGCCGAGGCCGGCCACGATGTCGCCCGCCATCGCGATGTCGAGGTCTTCGCGGTTGTTGGCGTGCATCAGCAGGATGCGGCCGAGACGCTCGCGCTTCTCCTTGGTGGAGTTGTAGACCTCGTCGCCCTTGTTGATCTCCCCCGAGTACACCCGGAAGTAGGTGAGCTTGCCGAACGGGTCGGACACGATCTTGAACGCCAGCGCCGAGAAACCGGGGTCGTTGGCGCTGCGGGTGATCTCTTCGTCGCCACGCATGTTGGTGCCCTTGATCGGCGGCACGTCGATCGGCGACGGGAGGAACTCGATCACGGCGTCGAGCATCGGCTGGACACCCTTGTTCTTGAAGGACGAGCCGCACAGGATCGGCACGAACGAGTGGTTCAGGGTGCCCTGACGGATGGCGGCCTTGATCTCGTCCTCGGAGACTTCCTCGCCGCCGAGGTACTTCTCCATCAGTTCCTCGTCCTCGGTCGCGATCGTCTCCATGAGCTCTTCGCGGTACTGGTTCGCCTGATCGACCATGTGCTCGGGGATGTCTTCCACGTCGTACGTCGCGCCGAGGTCCTTCTCGTCGGTGTCGTGCCAGACGAGGGCCTTCATCTTGACGAGGTCGACCATCCCGATGAATGGCTCGTTCGACTCGACGCCACCGGCACCGATCGGCAGCTGCACGACGAGCGGGTTCGCCTCGAGACGCTCGCGCACCATGTCGACGGTGCGGTAGAAGTTGGCGCCGATGCGGTCCATCTTGTTGACGAAGCAGAAGCGGGGCACCTTGTACTTGTTGGCCTGACGCCAGACCTGCTCGGTCTGGGGCTCGACGCCGGCGACCGAGTCGAACACGGTCACGGCGCCGTCGAGCACACGGAGCGACCGCTCGACCTCGATCGTGAAGTCGACGTGGCCCGGCGTGTCGATGATGTTGATGCGGTGGTCGTTCCACACGCAGGTGGTGGCTGCGGAGGTGATGGTGATACCACGCTCCTGCTCCTGCGCCATGTGGTCCATGGTCGCGGCGCCGTCGTGGACCTCACCGATCTTGTAGCTCTTCCCCGTGTAGTAGAGGATGCGCTCCGTGGTGGTCGTCTTGCCGGCATCGATGTGCGCCATGATGCCGATGTTGCGGGTGCGCTCGAGGGGGAACTCACGCTTGGCCATCGTCAGATCACTTCCGTCTTTCGGGGTTGAAACTCTCAAGGAACAGGCTCTGGTCGTCCGGGTGGACCGGCCAGAAACACGAGGTTCGAGTGTAGCGCCCACGATCCGGGAACCACCTGGCTGCCGCCGGATTTCGGCCACCCGACATGGGCCGTCCGTCACCCACACGACGGGCAGGTGAACCCTGGGTGAAGAACGTTCAATGATCATTGAACGAATGCCGGGAGGGGCGTAGCGTCGGCCGGGATGCCACCGGCGCCCAGCGACCCGACCCGACGCGCCGAGATCCATGCGGCGCTCGGCGACCCTGCGCGGGTCGCCGTCGTCGACGCCTTGCAGTCGAGCGACCGGTCGCCGAAGGAGCTGAGCGACCTGCTCGACGTCGCGCCGAGCCTGCTCGCGTTCCATCTGGATGCGCTCGAGCACGCCGGGTTGATCGAGCGTGTCGTCTCGTCCGGCGACCGACGCCGACGCTACGTCCGTCTCCGACCCGATCAGCTCGGCCTCGTCACCCGATCGGTAGCTCAGCTCACCGGCCCGATGCTCTTCGTCTGTACGCACAACTCGGCCCGATCGCAGCTCGCCGCAGCCGCGTGGCGGACCGATCGGGGTGGCGAGGCGAGCTCGGCAGGCACCGATCCCGCGTCGACGGTCCACCCCGGCGCGATCGCCGCCGCCGCACGCGCCGGGCTCGATCTCACCGATGCCCGGCCGCATCGCCTCGACGACGTACCGGCGGACGCGACGCTCGTCACCGTGTGCGATCTCGCCCACGAACAACTCTCCCACCGGCCGAGTTGGCACTGGTCGATCCCCGACCCGGCGGCCGACGGCACCGACGCGGCGTTCGACCGCGCCCTCGACCTCATCCGAACTCGCATCAGCGCCCTCACGTACCAGGAGCATCCATGACCCGCATCGGCATCAACGGATTCGGCCGCATCGGACGACTCGTCGTCCGCGGCCTCGCCGGCCACCCCGACCTCGAGCTGGTCCACGTCAACGACCCGAACGCCGATTCGGCGACGGCCGCCCATCTGCTCGAGTTCGACACCGTCCACGGGCGGTTCGACGGCAAGGTCCTCCACGACGACGCCTCGATCACCGTCGACGGCACACGTGCGACGACGTCGATGCACGACACCCCGACGGATGTGCCGTGGAGCGACGTCGGCGTCGACATCGTCCTCGAGTGCAGCGGCAGGTTCAGGACGACCGAGGTCTTGGAGCCGTATCTCGACGGCGGGGTGAAGAAGGTGGTCGTCGCGGCGCCGGTCAAGAGCGCCGGCGTGCTCAACATCGTGATGGGGTGCAACGACGATCTCTACGATCCGGCCACCGATC
Source organism: Acidimicrobiaceae bacterium (assembly GCA_002698945.1). Lineage (GTDB taxonomy): Bacteria > Actinomycetota > Acidimicrobiia > Acidimicrobiales > Ilumatobacteraceae > Ilumatobacter. The sequence goes on along the minus strand of NZZV01000218.1, from coordinate 21,593 downwards.
ACATCGTCACCGCGGCGTCCTGCACGACCAACTGTCTCGCCCCGATCGTCAAGGTGCTGCACGAGCAGATCGGGATCGAGCGGGGTGCGATCACCACGATCCACGACGTCACCAACACCCAGGTGATCGTCGACGCGCCCCACAAGGATCTGCGGCGGGCCCGTTCGGCGCTCAACTCCCTGATCCCGACCTCCACCGGATCGGCGACGGCGATCACCATGATCTATCCGGATCTGACCGGCAAGCTGAACGGCACCGCCGTGCGCGTGCCCTTGCTCAATGCATCGCTCACCGACGCCGTGTTCACGATGCAGCGTGACGTGACGGTCGACGAGGTCAACGGTCTGTTCCGTGACGCTGCAGGTGGCGAGCTGGCGGGAATCCTCGGGTACGAGGACCGACCGCTCGTGTCGGCCGACTACACGAACGACACCCGCTCATCGATCATCGACGGCCCCTCCACGATGGTCGTCGACGGCCGGTTGCTGAAGGTGCTCGCCTGGTACGACAACGAGTACGGCTACGCGTTCCGAATGGCCGACCTCGCCTCGAAGGTTGCCGGCTCGTTGTGAGATCCGATCGTGTCGCTCCCGACCCGAGGCTCGATCGGGTCGACCCGTGAACGTCCGCGACTACGTCGTGGTGACCGCCGGCTACTGGGCGTTCACCATCACCGACGGCGCGCTGCGGATGTTGGTGCTGCTCCACTTCCACGAGCTCGGCTACTCCCCCGTCCAGCTCGCGTTCTTGTTCCTCCTCTACGAGGTGATGGGCATCGTCACGAACCTGGTCGGGGGCTGGGTCGGCTCGCGAACCGGCCTCAACAAGACCCTGATGGCCGGTCTCGCACTCCAGATCGTGGCACTCACGGCATTGACGATCCAGGACGCGAGTTGGGCCGAGTGGGCGTCGGTGGCCTACGTCATGGGCCTGCAGGCCCTCTCGGGCGTCGCCAAGGACCTGACCAAGATGAGCTCCAAGAGCGCGGTCAAGTTCGTGGCCGGCGAGGGTGGTCTCTTCAAGTGGGTCGCGATCCTGACCGGTTCGAAGAACGCCCTCAAGGGTGTGGGCTTCTTCGTCGGTGCCTCGCTGCTGTCGTGGATCGGCTACGACGCCGCGCTGCTGGCGATGGCCACCGCGCTCGTCGTCGTGCTGGCGGCGATCATGCTGCTGCTGAAGTCGGAGATCGGCAAGGCGAAGGTCAAGCAGCCGCTGCGGTCGATCCTGTCGAAGTCGTCGGCGATCAACCGGCTCTCGATCGCCCGGCTGTTCCTGTTCGGGTCGCGCGACATCTGGTTCGTGGTGGCACTGCCGATCTTCCTCGACGATCAGCTCGGCTGGTCGTTCGAGGCGGTCGGCGCCTTCCTGGCGCTCTGGACGATCGGGTACGGCGGCATTCAGGCGATCGCCCCGCGGGTGCTCGGACACGATCACGTGCTCGGCGCCAAGGTGTGGTCGTTCGCACTGCTGATCGTGACGGCCGCCATCGCCGTGGCGGTCACCTTCGACATCGCCCTCACCACCACCGTGATCGGCGGGTTGATCGTGTACGGCCTGGTGTTCGCGGTGAACTCGTCACTGCACTCGTATCTGATCCTCGCGTACTCGAAGCACGACGACGACGTCTCCCTCGACGTCGGGTTCTACTACTCGGCCAATGCGACCGGCCGCCTGGTCGGCACCCTGCTGTCCGGCGTGCTCTACCTCTGGGGCGACTTCGAGGGAGCGATGTGGGGGTCGGCCACCTTCGTGCTCCTCACCTGGTTGCTCACCCTCCGCTTCGAACCCCTCCCCAGCCCCTCCGCCCCCACCCGAACCCCGGCGAATGCGTGAACTCGTTGCGCACCGGGTGCGCAACGAGTTCATGCATTGAGCGTTCAGTGGCCGGAGATGTATTGGGTGAGCGCCTCGTTCTCGTGTTCGAGTTCGGCGAGGCGGGCCTTCACCACGTCGCCGATCGAGATGATGCCGGCGAGGTGCCCGTCGTCGTCGACGACGGGCAGGTGCCGGATGCGACGCTCGGTCATCAACGACATCAGCCGGTCGACGCCGTCGCCGCACGAGCACGTGATCACGTCGGTCGACATCACCGACCCCACGGGCCGCTCGAGCGCCTCGGCACCAGCGCCGGCGGTGGCGCGGACGATGTCACGCTCCGACACGATGCCCTCGATCGCTCTCCCGTCCCCGGACACGACGAGCGCACCGATCTTGCGTTCGCCGAGCTGGCGGGCCACGTCGAACAGGGTGGCGGTCTGGGCGACTGTCTCGACCGCGCTGCCCTTCGAACCGAGAATCGACTGCACGTTCATCGTGACCCCCTTTGGATGTTGTCGGATGGATTGTGTCGGTGTGGCGAGACCCCCATCTCGCCGAACGTGACACGAACGTAGTGCGCCGGGCGCCGACGTTCAATCCGCGGCGGGCAGCAGGTCGGGTCGACCGGCGATGATGCCATCGGCGCCCTGGGTCACCAGCTCGGTGTAGAACTCCGTGTTCTCCTGACTCGCCGCGTCGTTGGGCCACACCCACACCTCGACGCCGGCCAGCTCGACGGCCGACCAGAACTCGGGCGTGATCACCTGGACGTCGCCGAACATCGGCGGCACCTGCACGATGCGCGCGCCGCTCGCCAGCTCGGCTCCCTCGAGGAGCCACGCAGACATCTCGCCGACGCCCGGTGAGACGTCGACATCGGGGGCCAGCGAGCGGAACAGTTCGACGGTCGCGTCGTCGAAGGAGACGACGACGACGTGCCCGGTGACGCCCAGCTCGTCGATCTCTGCGGCGAGCACCCTCGCAGCCGCAGCTGCCGCCTCACCGGTGCCCTTGATCTCGACGTCGAGTGGCATGTCGGGGTATCGCTCGACGAGTTCGGCGAACGACACGATCCGCAGGGTCTCCGGGTCGACTCCCTCCGGAGCGGGCACCTCGCCCGTGCGAACTCCCCGCAGCACGTATTCCTCTGCGGGCAGATCGCGGCACGGCCAGCAGCCCGGGGCATACCAGTGCGCCGCATCGAGGGCGGTGATCTCCTCGAACGTGTACGAGTCGACCCGCCCCGTGCCGTTCGTGGTGCCGTCGACGGTGTCGTCGTGTTGGACGATCAGGACACCATCGCCGGTGAGTTGGACGTCCATCTCGAGCACGTCGGCGCCGGCTTCGACCGCCCGATCGAACGCGTAGAACGTCGAATGTGGCCAGATCTGATCGCCACCGGCGTGAGCGATGTTGAGCACGTCCTCGCGAGCGAGCAGTTCGTCGATCGTCGGCCGAACCGGCGCCTGCGCAGTGGTCGCCGGCGCAGTGGTCGACGGAACGGTGGTCGCCGGCACGGTCACCGGCGGCGTCGTCACCGGCGGCGTCGTCGGGGTGGTGGTCACCGGGGTCGACACGTCCGAGGTTTCGGGCACCGGGATCGAGGAGGAATCGATCACCGTGGACACTGACGTTCGATCGGTGGTCGACGTCGGAGCGTCGTCTCCTGCGTCTCCGTCGCCGTCCGCACATCCAGCCACCAGCAGCAGCGCAACGAGGGCGAACAGCGGTGTGCGCATGCCGACAGTCTGGCACCGGGTCGGTCGGCGGTTCATTCGCTCGACCGCAACCGCGCAGCGAGCCGCTGCCATGCCGCGCGCGGGTCCCGAAGTGCCCGCCGCACCCGGGCGGGCGGGGTGTTGAGGGCTGCGAGCTGGGCACGATGGTCGTCGGTGATCATGTCGTCGGCAGGAAAGCCGTAGATGGTCTCGAACGCCGGCCGGCCGGTCATGCGCCGCACCGGTGCCGAATGCACTCCCTTGTCGAACACGACGATGCTGTCGTACACGTGGATGCCGGTCATCGACGTCGTCCAGTCGTTCGGGCCCTCGCCCTCCACCCCCTCGTCGTCGAGCCAGTAGCGGTGGAGATCGTCGACTCGGCGCTGCGTCTCGCCGATGAACGTGTCGTCGCGTCCGAGACCTCCTTCGTAGCGCGCCATGTAGCTGGTGTGGACGTCTTCGACGAGATAGACGCCGCCGTCCACCAGGTGCGGCCAGAGTGCGTGGAGACTCGCGCGCTGGTCGCGGTACCAGTGGCTGCCGTCGTCGAGGATGATGTCGAACGGGCCATGGCGGCGGCAGACGTCCGCGAGGAAGTCGAGATCGGACTGGCTTCCGACCTCGGGGACGATGCCGGGTTCGGCCAGGCCGACGATCCGCTCGTGGACGTCGATCCCGACGATGGTCGTGCCGCGGCCGAGGTAGTGCCGGAACATCTGGAGCGAGCCGCCGTGGCTGACGCCGATCTCGAGCATCTTCGGCTTCCGGCCACGGAACGGGCCGAAGTGGCGCTCGTAGACATCGAAGTAGTGGTCCCACTTGTCCATGAGGTGGCCGTCGTTGTGCTCGAAGTACCACCGCAGACCGAGCGTGGGTCGTCGCAAACGCATCGGGGCAGTCTGCCAGCGCCGAACGGGAACCGCCGTGAACGACGAACGCCCCGGGCCGTGACCCGGGGCGTTCGTCAGGTGACAGCGGCGAAACCGCCCGAGGTCACCAGCGGTAGTGGGCGAAGGCCTTGTTCGAGTCGGCCATCTTCTGCATGTCGTCGCGACGCTTCATCGAAGCGCCGAGTCCGTTCGCAGCGTCCATCAGTTCGTTGGCGAGGCACTGGGCCATCGACTTCTCACGACGGTTGCGGCTGAACTCGACGAGCCAGCGGATCGCGAGCGTCGTCGCACGACGAGGGCGAACCTCGACCGGCACCTGATAGGTGGCACCGCCGACGCGGCGGCTGCGCACCTCGAGCGGCGGCTTGACGTTGTCGACCGCACGCTTGACGGTGTCGAGGGCGTCTTCGTTCGTCTTGGCCGCGATGATGTCCATCGCGTCGTAGACGATCTTCTCGGCGATGCTGCGCTTGCCGTGCAGCATGACCTTGTTGATCAGCTGGGTGACGAGCACCGAGCGGTAGATCGGGTCCGCGGCGAGTTCGCGGCGGGGAGCGGGTCCTTTACGGGGCATGGGTCACTTCTCCGACTTCGCGCCGTAGCGGCTGCGCGCCTGCTTGCGTCCCTTGACGCCGGCGGCGTCGAGCGCACCACGGATGATCTTGTAGCGGACACCCGGGAGGTCACGGACACGACCACCACGGACGAGCACGATCGAGTGCTCCTGCAGGTTGTGACCCTCGCCCGGGATGTAGGCGGTGACTTCGATACCGCTCGACAGGCGGACACGAGCGACCTTGCGGAGCGCCGAGTTCGGCTTCTTCGGGGTGGTGGTGTACACGCGAGTGCACACACCACGACGCTGCGGCGAGCCCTTGAGCGCCGGCGTCTTGCTCTTGGTGAACTTCGAGCTGCGTCCCTGGCGGACGAGCTGCTGAATGGTTGGCATGTACTACCTCTCGTGAATCCCACCCGACGAGGGCCGCACTCTGGCGGAATCGACGGGCATGTGGTGAGTTGTCCGATCAGCGAAGCCGCCGACCGGGCGCCGTACGCCGAGCCGCGAAGCCCGACGAGAGGACAGAGCAATGCTACGAGGCGCCCGACCGGTCGCCAACCCCGCAGGATGCCCGACGTTCCTGTCGCGCCGAGTCCCGCATACGGGACTCAGCGCGACATGAACGATGTCGGTCAGCCGACGGTGGTGCCACCTTCGTAGGAGCCGTGCAGGCTGGCCAGGAACTCGGCCGGGTTCTGCTCGTCGTCCTCGCTCGAGTAGTACGTCATCGGCTCGTACTCGGGGGCGTCGATGCCGAACTCCCGATACTTCATCATGCCGGTACCGGCCGGGATGAGCTTGCCGATGATGATGTTCTCCTTGAGGCCGATGAGCGAGTCCGACTTGCCGTCGATCGCAGCCTCGGTGAGGACGCGGGTCGTCTCCTGGAACGAGGCGGCCGACAGCCACGACTCGGTCGCCAGCGACGCCTTGGTGATCCCCATGATCTCGGGGCGACCCTCGGCGGGACGCCTGCCCTCTTCGACCATGCGACGGTTCGTGTCGCGGAAGGTCTTGGAGTCGACACGCTCGCCCGGCAGGAAGTCGGTGCCACCGGTCTCCTGGACGCCCACCCGGCGGGTCATCTGGCGGACGATCAGTTCGATGTGCTTGTCGTGGATCGACACACCCTGGTCGCGGTAGACCTTCTGGACCTCGTCCACCAGGTACACCTGCGTCTCGCGGATGCCCTTGATCTCCATGAGCTCCTTCGGGTCGGAGGGACCCTCGGTGATCTTGTCGCCGGCCTTGACCTCCTGACCGTCGGTGACGATCGGGCGGGCGCCGAGTGGGAGCACGATCTCGTGCTCGTCGCCCTGGTCGTCGACGACGGTGACCGGGATGCCCTTGCCCTCGTCCTCGCCGAGGCGCAGCACGCCGCTCGCCTTGGCGAGGCGGGCCACGCCCTTCGGGGTGCGGGCCTCGAACAGTTCGACGACGCGGGGCAGACCACCGGCGATGTCCTTGCCGGCCACACCACCGGTGTGGAAGGTTCGCATCGTCAGCTGGGTACCGGGCTCGCCGATCGACTGTGCAGCGATGACGCCGACGGCCTCACCGAGCTCGATCGACTTGCCGGTCGCGAGCGAACGGCCGTAGCAGCGGGCGCACACGCCGAGTTCGGCGTCGCAGGTGAGCACCGAGCGCACTCGCACCCGATCGATCGCCTCGTCGTCGCGCAGGCGGACCATGTCGTCTTCGCCGATGATCGTGTTGCGCTCGAGGATCGTGCCGTCGGACAGGGTGACGTCGTTGAGCAGCGCACGACCGAAGAGCTTGGTCTCGAGGTACGCACGCTGGTTGGCGGTGTCTTCCTGGACGTGGTTCACCCAGATGCCGAGGTTCGTGCCGCAGTCTTCCTCACGCACGATCAGCTCCTGCGCGACGTCGACGAGGCGACGTGTCAGATACCCCGAGTCGGCGGTACGCAGCGCCGTGTCGACCAGACCCTTGCGGGCGCCGGGCGTGGCGATGAAGTACTCGAGCGTCTCGAGACCCTCACGGAAGTTCGACTTGATCGGACGCGGAATCATGTCACCGCGGGGGTTGGCGACCAACCCGCGCATGGCGGCGATCTGACGCATCTGGGTCATGTTCCCTCGGGCACCCGAGCCGACCATCATGTCGATCGGGTTGAACTGCTGGGCGTGGAACTCTTCTTCCATGATGTCCTGCAGCTTGGCGGTCGCCTCGGTCCAGATCCGGACCTCCTGCTGGCGACGCTCGCCGTCGGTGATGATGCCGCGACGGAACTGGGTCTCGACCTTGTCGGCCTTGGCCTCGTAGTCGTCGAGCATCGCTCGCTTGATCTTCGGCGTCTTGACGTCGTCGATCGACACGGTCAGGCCCGACTGTGACGCGAAGCGGTAGCACAAGTTTTTGATCGCGTCGAGCGACCGGGCCACTTCGACGGCGTCGTAGTGGTCGGAGAGCCGCTCCACGATCTCGCCCATGTGGCGCTTCTTGATCGTTTCGAGGATGGGACCGAACCGGTCGGCGTAGTCGGGCGGCAGCGTGGCCTGGAACAGGGCACGACCGAGCGTCGTCTCGTACGGCTCGATGCCGTTGCCGGGACGGAACGCGATCATCGCGTGGAGCGCGAGCGCTCCTTCCTCGTACGCACGATGGGCTTCCCACAGGTGGCGGAACACACGTCCTTCACCGGCGGCACCCTCGACGTGCTCGGTCAGGTAGAAGCCTCCGATGACCATGTCCTGGGTCGGGGTCACGATCGGACGACCGGACGCCGGCGACAAGATGTTGTTGGCCGACAGCATGAGCACGCGTGCCTCCGCCTGCGCCTCGGCGCTGAGGGGCACGTGGATGGCCATCTGGTCGCCGTCGAAGTCGGCGTTGAACGCGGTGCAGACCAGCGGGTGGATCTGGAGCGCCTTGCCCTCGACCAGCACCGGCTCGAACGCCTGGATGCCCAGGCGGTGCAGCGTCGGTGCACGGTTGAGGAGCACCGGGTGCTCCTTGATGACGTCGTCGAGGACGTCCCACACCTGCGGGCGACGCCGCTCGACCATCCGCTTGGCGGTCTTGATGTTCTGCGCCAGCTCGAGATCGACGAGGCGCTTCATGACGAACGGCTTGAACAGCTCGAGCGCCATCAGCTTCGGCAGACCGCACTGGTGCAGCTTCAGGGTCGGGCCGGCCACGATGACCGATCGGCCCGAGTAGTCGACGCGCTTGCCGAGCAGGTTCTGACGGAACCGACCCTGCTTGCCCTTCAACATGTCGGACAGCGACTTGAGCGGGCGGTTGCCCGGCCCGGTGACCGGGCGTCCGCGACGGCCGTTGTCGAACAGTGCGTCGACGGCCTCCTGGAGCATGCGCTTTTCGTTGTTGACGATGATCTCGGGAGCGCCGAGATCGAGCAGACGCTTGAGGCGGTTGTTGCGGTTGATGACCCGGCGGTAGAGATCGTTCAGGTCGGACGTCGCGAAGCGGCCACCGTCGAGCTGCACCATCGGGCGCAGTTCGGGCGGGATCACCGGCACGACGTCGAGGATCATCGCCTTCGGGTCGTTGATGCGGCGCCCGTGCTCGTCGCGGCGGTTGAACGACGCGACGATCTTGAGACGCTTGATCGCCTTCTGCTTGCGCTGGGCGCTGAGCGGCTTCTGCCCCTCCTGCGGATCGATCGCGGCGCGCAGCTTCTCTTCTTCTTCGTCGAAGTCGATGCGGTCGATCAGCTGCTTGATGGCGTCGGCGCCGGTGCCGCCTTCGAAGTAGTCGCCGTACTTGTCGCGCAGTTCGCGCCACAGCATCTCGTCTTCGAGGATCTTGCGGCTGTGCAGGCTCTTGAACTCGTCCCACGCGCGCTCGACCAGGTCGAGCTCCATCTCGTAGCGCTCGCGGATCGACTCGACTTCCTTCTCGGCCTCACGCTTGAGCTTCTTGGTGTCGTTGCCCTCGGCCTCGGCGGCCTCGGCTTCGTCCTCGAGCTCCTTGTAGCGGCGGTCGATGGCGAGTTCGAGTTCCTTGCGGATCTCGTCGCGCTCTTCGAGGTACTCGGCCTCCAGGCTCTGGAGGTCCTCGTGGCGCTTGTCCTCGTCGACCCAGGTGACCAGGTTGGCGGCGAAGTAGATGACCTTCTCGAGCTGCTTGGCCTTGAGCTCTTCCTTCGGCTCGATGCCGGCGAGGAGGTAGGCGAGCCACGACCGGGTACCGCGGAGGTACCAGATGTGTACCACGGGAGCCGACAGCTCGATGTGGCCCATCCGGTCACGGCGGACCTTGGAGCGGGTCACCTCGACGCCGCAGCGCTCGCAGATGATGCCCTTGAACCGGACGCGCTTGTACTTACCGCAGTAGCACTCCCAGTCGCGGGTGGGTCCGAAGATCTTCTCGCAGAACAGCCCGTCCTTCTCGGGACGGAGCGTGCGGTAGTTGATCGTTTCCGGCTTCTTGACTTCGCCGTGGCTCCAGAGTCGGATCTGGTCGGCCGTGGCCAGCCCGATCTTGAGCTGATTGAACATGTTGACGTCGAGCATGAAGAGGTGTTCCTCGGGGTCGATGACTGGGGGCAACGATCGGTGGATCGGAGCCGCTCTCTGTTTCGCCTGCCCGGAGTGCTGCGGCCTCTGCTTCGGTGTCGCCTCGCCGCCAGTCTTGTGGGCGGTTCAGCGGCGCAGGTTGGGGCGCAACACGCATTCTTCGGGTGCCCGGGCGAACCCGGACACAGCACTGGCCAAGACTACCCAGTCGAGCAGCGATCTCCAACGGCTCGACGAGGCACGGTCAGGCCGGTCGACCGCCCCTACCAGCGGGTCGACACCGGAAACGCGCCGAACACATCATCTCGGGTGACGAGGACTGCCCCCTCGATGCCGGCTTGGGCCGCGAGCATCCGATCCGAACGGGTCTCGGTGATCGACCTCGTATCGCCCAGCAGAGAGCGCGTGGTGCGCCGTGATCGGGAGTTCGTCGGCGCTCAGGTCGCTGATCGCTGCGCCGAACCCAGCGACGATGATGTCACCGCCCGGCAGCTTGCCGAGTCGTGTCTTGGTCGCGATCTCCCAGGCCGACGCCGCCGACACCAGCACCTGATGTGCCGGATCGTCGATCAGTTCATTGACGTCACCGCTCAGTCGGTCCGGGGTCGTCAGCCGCCACACGAAGGCGTGTGTGTCGAGGAGCAGCTTCATCGGTCCCACGCTGCCAGTTCGTCGTCGGGCAGCGGGTCGAAGAAGGGCCAGTCACGCAGCGCCGAGATGTTCGTACGTGCTGCGCCTCGCTCGGGGTTGTTTCTCGACTCGTGCGGGCACGCGTCCGCGGGCGCGTCAGCCGAGTGGTGACCAGGCGCGACGATGGGGTGCTGGTAGCGATGGCGTTCCCACTCGTCCGACACCGCTTCGCGCCCGCTGAGTAGGCTGGTGCGTGCGGGGTGTGATGTGGTACGCACCAGCCTACTCAGCGGGTGTATCAGGGTTCCGGGATGGAACCACGTGCCGTTTGCGTCGCCATCGGACGCGCCCGCGGGCGCGCCGGTGCGCCATGGCGGAGAACGCTCCGGTGCAGGCGCCAATCTGCAGGCCGTGTCGGGTTCTTACGGCGCGTGGTGTGTGTGTGCTGTGAGCCTGGCCGAGGTCGTTGTGGATCTGTCGACTTGCACGCGCCGGCACGTTCGGCGGGTAGGAATGTGGCGGGCTCGGGTGGGGTGGTGGACTCTCATGGGTGATGGGATCGATGACCGACGCCGAGCTGTATCGCAAGCACGCCGATGAGCTGATCCGGTTCGCGTCGACGTTGGTGGGTCCGTCGCTGGCCGAGGATGTACTCGCCGGGGCGGTGACCTCGGCGTTGGCGTCACCGTCGTGGCCGTCGGTCGTGAACAAGCGGGCGTTCCTGTTCCGGTGCGTGGCAACGGAGGCGGCGCGCCATGCCCGATCCGCGCAGCGTCGGCTGCGACGTGAGCGTCGCGTCGCCGATGCCGAGGCTGCGCAGGATCGTCATCTCGATCCTGATGTGATCGAGGCGATTGTCGGCGTTGTCGACCCGTCAGCGGGCGGTGGTCTATGTGACGTTCTGGCTCGATCTCACCGTCCGCGACGCAGCCGAGTTCCTCGGCATGTCGGAACGAACCGTCGAACGCGACCTCGCCCGGTCGCGTCGCATCTTGGAAAGGAAGCTGTCATGACGATCACCGACGACGAGATCCGCACCTTTGTGGGTCGTGTGGGAGACGCCGCACCGCCGGCACCCGATCTCGAGCATCTCCTCAACGCAGGCCCCACCGACGTCGAGGAGTCATCGCGGATGTGGATCGCAGCTGCGGCGGCCGTGCTGCTGGTCGGAGGTCTGGCAGCGATCGCGACGCTGCGGCCCGAACCGGCCGACGCACCTGCCACCACTCCGATTATCGCCGACGCCCCGCCGTTGACAGGTTTGCCGTTCCCGGTCGCACCGGTGGTCGTGCCCGATGGCTGGAGCTATGCCGATCTGTACGAAGGAGCGTCGAACCTGGGCAACGACGGATATTCGTCGTTCCTGTACCGCGACGTCGATACTGGAGCGGCGATGTGGGTGCGGACCGAGGGGGTCGACGAACCGATCGGTGACGTGATGGATCTCGGCGAGTCGTTCGAGACACGCCAGCAGGCGCACCGCCAGATCGGCGACACCGTCGTGTCGATGCTGATCGCCGGGCTCGACACCGATCGTGCCGTCGACATCGCCGAGACGCTGACGGTCGCCGACGTGAACGGCGACCGCGTTCCGATCCTCGACGAGTCGTCGGGTCTGCAGCTCGAATCGAGCCGGCTCGCGTCGGAGTACTCGGCCGGCGAAGGTGCAGTCGCAGAGCTCGTGTTGGAGACACCGAACGGTCTGGCCCACGTCATGCTCGATTCCCGCGATCCGGACAACGATCCGTGGAACCACTTCGGTGTCCCGACCCCGGTCGACGGTGTCATCGTGTACGAGGCAGCCGACACCGCCCGCCGCGATCCGATCGACGACCGGATCGCCGCTTCCGTACACGTCACCGACCCAGCCGACCTGGCCGCGGCGAGCGAGCTCCTCGCGTCGCTGCAACCAACGACCGACGCCACCTGGGACGGCATCGCCGACACCATCGCGGCAGACCTCTCGCAGGTCGGGACCACCCATCGCGTCGTCATCGGCGACCTCGTCGTCACCGAACACCGCGACGACGACGTCGAAGCGTTCTGTGCAACATGGCACGACATCACTCGATGCCGGTCCGATCGGTCACCGTACTGGCCGCCCGCGAACGGCAACCAGGGGGCACCGGAGGTCCACGTGAACCTCGTCGTCGACGGCCTGTGGGTCATCGCCGGCCGCGTGACCGACACCGAGCCGATCGACTCACCCGAGTCGATCGTCGGCGACGAGCACACGATTGGCCTGTGGAAGCCGACCGACACCGGAGCGTTCTTCGCCTACGCGCTCCCCGGACTCACCGACCTCGAGGTCCGCTACCAGGGAGCGGCAACCAGCGGCGTCGCCGGGTTCCAACGCCCCATCCGATAACGCCGGACCCGGGAATGGTCACCCCAAGCGGCACTACGTCGCTCTCGGTCATCGCAATACTGCGCGGCATCGCAGCGAGATCACTCCGCGAGCGGTGCTGCTCCTGCAGGACCGCTTCGGTACGAAGGGACGGCCAACACCTCAGCTCTACGACACTCAGTCTGCAGCTCTACGACACTCAGTCTGCGGCATATGCCGCTTTCAGATCGCTGACAGTCGTCACTCGAACAGTGCCGTCGGCGACCAGCGGCTCCACACGAGCGGGCAGTGCAGTCGTAGTTGTGAGTACGAACCTCAGCGCTCGTGGACCGTGCTCGACCGCTCGCAGCAACTCCGAGACGACTGCCTCGGTTGGCGCACAATCATCGAGCACCACGAACGTCGGCCGCACGACGTCGAGATCGAGCGCGCGTAGCGCCGACGGAAACGGTGGTGTCAGCCAGATCTGATCGACCGATGATCCGGCGGAGTCAAGCCAGGTACGGACGGCGTGAGTCTTTCCAGACCCCGTAGGAGCGGTCACGTAGTCGACTCGCTCACCTACGTGATACACGAAGAGTTGCGTCAGCCGCGCTGCAAACCCTTGATCCATCGATCGATTCTGGCATGAACGAGTAGACGCGCTCATCTGTCGCATCCGCTCGGCAGTCGGCGTCTCGAAAAGCCGGCGGTGAGTTTGGAGCGACGTCTGCGATCGACTGCGCCGCCGACGCTGCTCGGGAACTCGCCAGCTACCGTGAGCGGGGTGACGCGTTGGCGCATGAATCGGGCGGGGATCCTGAACGTCTACCAGTACGAGCACGAGATCATCGACGTCCACGGTGGCCGTCTGCTGCTCCGAGGCGTCAACGGTTCGGGCAAGTCCACGGCGATGAACATGCTGCTGCCGTTCCTCGTGACGGCCCGCCAGACCCGCATCGACGCCGCCGGCGAGCAGACCGGCGTCTTGCGGTCGTGGATGCTCGACGGCCGCGACGACGCCCAACCCGTGGGCTACCTCTGGATCGAGTTCCGCTGCGGCGATCGCTACCTCGCCTGCGGCTGCGGCATCAAGGCGAACCGGGCCAGCGACAGCGTCACCACCTGGTGGTTCATCACCGACCGGCGACCCGAGATCGACTTCGCGCTCGTCGAGCAACGAGTGCCGCTGTCGGCCGACGCCCTCCGCGCCACGCTCGACCGACCCGGCGACGAGGTGTTCAGCGACCGACAGCGGCGCGACTACCGGCGAGCCGTCGAGCGGCGGCTGTTCGGCGGTGCCTCGATCGACCAGCACGTCGACCTGCTCAACGTGGTGCGGAACCCACGGATCGGCGACCGGGTCGACGTCGACCTCCCCGAACGGTTGGTCGCCTCGCTGCCGCACCTCAGCCAGCAGGCCCTCACCGAGGCCGCCCAACCCCTCGACGACCTCGAGACACATCGACGCAACGTGGACGAGCTCACCCGGACCCGCGACGCCCTCGTCGGTCTGCTCGACGTGTACCGGCCGTACGTCGTCACCCAACTCGACGGCTACCTCGCCCGAGGCCGGGCGGCGAACACCGACGCAAGGCAGGCTGCGGCCGCCGTCGGCCGCGCCCGAGCAGCGCTCGACGAGGCCCGGACCGAGCGACAACGGGTGCTCGACGACGTCGACGCGAACGAGGCGGAGATCGAACGGCTCGCCGAGGAGCTCCGAGCGCTGCGGGACTCCGACGAGTATCGAGCGGGCAGAGAGCTCGACGAGCTACGCGAACAGTGTGACCGGGCCGCGACCCTCGTCGACGCGGCGGCCGGCGAGCGCGCCCATGCCGAAGCCGCCGCCGAGCAGACCGGCGACGACCTCGCCACCGCGGAGTCCACCGTCGCCGACGACCTGTCAGCGCTGTCGGACGATCTGCGACAACTGGCCGGCGACGCTGATCGGCTCCACGTCGAACACCCGGTACTGCCCGTCCCGGAGGCCGAACACCTCGGCCCGATCGACGCGTTCCTCGACGCACTGACCGGCGGCATCCAGCGTCGCCGCGGCGACGTGACCGACGTCCGGGACGCTCGACGAAGCGCCGACGAGTCCGAGGCGGAGCTGTCCCGAGCCGCAGAGAAGGCGTCGATCGCTGCGGCCGCCCATGAGGAAGCGACGGCGACCACCGCGGAACGGCGAGCCGAGCTCGACACCGCTCGACGTTCGTGGACGGACGAGTTCACGAACTGGACCGTCGCGGTCGAGATCGACGTCGAGCCGGCGAGCGACGACGAGCACGCCACGACGCAGCGAGCACTCGAGGTGGTCGACGAGCGCGCCGCGGCAGCGGAAGGAGCCCGTGCGCGTGCCGAGGCCGAGGCCGACCGTGCCGCCGCCGCTCGCGACGAGGCGTCGGCGCACCTCGACGAGCTCCTCGCACGCGGCGAGCCTGCGTTGCCGACCGCCACCTGGCAACGCCCGGAGCCGGTACGGCTCGCCGACGTCGTCGACTTCCGAGACGACGTCGACGAGGAAGCCAGGATCGGTATCGAGTCGGCGCTCCAAGCGTCAGGGCTGTTGACAGCGCGAGTCATCGACTCGTCGTCGTTCCGATTGGACGATGGGGAGCTGGTCGTGGTCGGGGGCCGGGGCGCAGCGCCGGCGGTCCCACTTGCGAACTACCTGACCGCCATCGCTCCGCCGAACGACACGATCGACGTCGACCTGGCCCCTGTCACGAGCCTCCTGGCGACGATCGGAGCGGACGCGTCCGGGACCGGCGATGCGACGGAGACGGCGATCTGCCCCGACGGTTCGTTCCGGGTCGGAGCCCTCGCCGGCAAGCATCGCAAGGAGGCCACCGAGTTCGTCGGGCGGTCCGCTCGCCAGGCAGCGCTCGAACGAGCCCGAGCCGCTGCAGCGGAGGCACTCGCGTCGTGCGAGCGTGATCTGGACGAGGCGCTCGGACTGGTCGAGCAGGCGACCGCAACGGTCGAACGGTGGCGACGTGCCCGACGAACCGTGCCGAGCCTGCGACAGGTCGACGACGCCGTCGGGCGACTCGGCGCAGCGGCGAGCGCCGAGGAGCACGCGGAGACACGACGGCTCGACGCCGAGCGGGCCCTGCGGGAAGCGGACGAACGCGCTGCGGAGCGATCGGACGAACTCCATCGCGTTGCCGCATCGCTGCGTCTTCCCATCGACGCCGACGCGCTCGAACGGTTCGGCGCCGACCTCGAAGGACTGTCGAGAGCCCACCACACCTCCCGGCACCGCCTTGGAAGCCTCGAGCGCTCACAAGCGACCCTGCTGCGAGCGGCCGCACGTGCTGCCACGGCACAGGCAGCACTCACCCGGGCACACGCAGCCGAGCGCGACCGGATCGGTGAACACTCTCGCCTTGCGACGCGGATCGCAACCATCGAGGACACCATCGGCGCCGACGTCCACGAAGTGCTCGTCGCCGCCGAGACCTCCGAACGAGACCTGCACCGTGAGCACGCTCGGCGCAAGGCGTTGGCAGGGGCGCGCGACGAGGCGATCTCGGCCTTGCGTGGTGCCGAGGCGGACGAACGCCGCGCGGCCGAACGACTCGACGCTGCCCGCGCCCACGGCGAGTCGATTCGAGTCGAGATCGCCCAGGTCGTCGCGATGCCCGGCATCGTCGACGCGGTCGAGCCGCTCGAGGCCGTCGACGCGACCCGGACCGATGTCGACACACCGGACGCACACACCTCGGTCTCGGCAACCGGAACGGGCGAGCAGGACGCAGCCGATTCGCTCGAGCATCTCATCGCCTCGATCGAGGCGAGGCTCCCCGTCGAACGCCCGGCGCCGCTCGACGCCGACAGCGTTCGGCAGTCGCTGCGACAGCGACGCGACGCCATCGGTGCCGGCTGGGATGCGGAAGCCCGCCAGCCCGACCCGAGCCGCCCCCTCGTGATCGAGGTGCACGGCCCGACGGGGCGAGGCACCTTGGCCGACCAGTGTCGCGTCGTCATGGCGTCCCTCGTCGAGACCGCCAACCTGCTCACCCGCAAGCAAGACGACGCGCTCCGCAACCTGCTCCAAGGCCTGATCGCATCGGAGCTGGCGGTCAAGGTCGACGAGGCACGGCGGCTGGTCGAGTTGATGAACGAGCGTCTCTCCCAGGTGCGCACCGCGCACGACGTCGGCGTCGAGTTGCGATGGCGTCGCTCCCCCGATCTCGACGCCGACACCGCTCGGCTCGTCGAACTGTTGTCGGTCGTTCCGGATCTCCGACGGGCCGACGACGATGCCGAACTGCGGGGGCTGCTCGCTCGACGCCTCGATCTGGCCCGCGCCGAACACCCGGACCTCCCGTACCGGCAGCTCATCGGCGACACACTCGACTACCGCCAATGGCACGAGTTGACGATCCTCCTCCATCGCGGCTCCAAGCGCCCCGAGCGGTTGCGCAGGGCGACGCCGCTGTCGGAGGGCGAGAAGAAGCTGGTCACGTACCTGCCGATGTTCGCGGCCGTCGCCGCCTCGTACGACACGCTCGACGACGCCCTCACCGCCGACGGGCCCGGCGCGGCTCGATTCGTGCTGCTCGACGATGCGTTCGCCAAGGTGTCCGAAGACAACCATCCGAAGCTCTTCGGTCTGATCGTCGAACTCGACCTCGACCTGATCGCCACCAGCGAGCGGCTGTGGGGCACCCACGCGACCGTCCCCGAGCTGTCGATCACCGAGGTGATCCGTGACGCCGACGCCGGCGCGATCCTGCTCGAGCACTACCGCTGGGACGGCAACGTCCTCGAACGGATCGGCACACGATGAGCGAGCCGGCGGCGGTGAACGCCGACGCGCGCCTGCTCTTCCGCTACGTCGGCGGCG
Source organism: Acidimicrobiaceae bacterium (assembly GCA_002698945.1). Lineage (GTDB taxonomy): Bacteria > Actinomycetota > Acidimicrobiia > Acidimicrobiales > Ilumatobacteraceae > Ilumatobacter. The sequence continues at coordinate 4,295 of NZZV01000218.1, read as the reverse complement.
AGGAGTGGAACGACTACCGCGCGATCCTCCGTCTGTTCGCCAACACCTTCTTCGCCGAGATGGCTCCCGACGAGGTCGTCACGGCGCTCGCCGAAGCAGGTGAGGACGTCGAGCCCGACGTCGTCCCGATGCGGCTGGAGAGTCTGCGCGGGTGGGGCAATCTGACCGTCTCGTCGTCGGTCGGTCAACCGTCGAGCCTCGACGACTACTACCGCCGGCGCAACCGCTACCTGATCACTCGTGCCGGACAAGAGGTGTTCGAGTTCGTCGAAGGTGTGCTCACCACGGTCGATCAGGTCGGCGACGTACAGCTCGGACGACTCCGAGACCTGCTCGCCGCGCTACGCGCCGTCGAGCGGACGATCGACGGGGCCTCCGACCGGGTCGACCCGGTCGATGCCGTCCGGCGTGTGTTCGAACTGCACGAGGCGTTCACCACCGAGATCACCCAGTTCTTCGCCGAGCTCAACCAGTGGCAGAGCCGCTACGACCTCACCGCCGAGGAGGTGCGGTTCTTCGCGAACGTGCTCGTGAACTATGTCGCCGAGCAGTTGTACGAGATCGAACAGTCGATTCGACCGATCGCACGCACGATCGACGACATCATGTCGTCGCTGCCGACGCTGCTGCCGCGTCTGCGCTCCGGGTTGGCGGCTCGGGTGGACGACGCCGGACTCACGGCCGAGGTCAACGTTCGCCGGCTCGCCGGATCGACCGTCGGCGACTGGGAGCTGCTGGCCGCTTGGTTCATCACGACCGAATCCCGTCCCCCACGACTCGAACAGCTCACACGACAAGGGTTCGCGGCCGTGCGGACACTGACCGCCAACCTGACGAGGCTGTCGCGCGAGAGCCTCGGCGCGGCGTCTCGACGCGCCGACCTCACGCGGCTGGCGACGATGTTCCAGGAGGCCGGATCGACCGACGACGCCCACCTGCTCGCGGCAGCAGCGTTCGGCCTCGGTTCGTGCCGCCATCTCGGCAGACTCGCGGACGACGCCGGCGATCCGGTCTCGTCGACAACGTCGTGGCGCGACGCACCACGCGCCACGATCCCGATCGCACTGCGCTCCCGGGGCGAGGTCGCNCAGCGCGGCCGCACCACNCCGGTCAGGGANCGNGGTCGGGAGCGCGAGCGGTTGCGCCGGGANCGCGAACTCCAGCAGGTCGAGNNCGAGCGGGTGCGNTCGGANCTGCTCGCCGCGGCCGACGNCAGCGGCGAACTCGACGGNGCGNTGCTGTCCGTCGCGGCGTTCCGCGCCCTNCGCGACGCGGTCGGCCGCGCTCGCCTCGGAGCGGGAGCCGACGGCATCGCCTGCGAGTTGCGCTCTCGCCCCGGCCACGACTCGACGATTCACTGCGACGACGGCACACTGACCCTGCGCAACATGGTGATCGCACTCCGATGACGACCGCCGACCACGCGCTCCTCGATGCACGCGACGCCGCTCGACAGCTCGTTCGCTCGCCGCTCGTGCTGGCCGAGCGCGACCCCGATCTGTTCTCGACGATCCGGCGTCACGAGCAGCTCCTCGATCGCTGGTTCACGCAGCGGTTCGGCTACCGCCTGCAGGTCGAGTCCGACACGGTTCGCCTGGTCAAGTCGTCCGTCGTCGCACGCAGCCGCCCGCTGATGACCGCGACGTCGACCCCACGACCGTTCTCGCAGCGTGAGTACGTGATCCTGGCGCTCGCACTCGCGGCCGTCGTCGCCGGCCCGAACGTGATCTCGCTGCGCGACCTGGTCCTCGAAGTCCGTTCCGCGGCCATCGACGCCGACGTCGAGTTCACCGAGGACGCCGCCGACCGGCGGGCTGTGGTGATCGCCTTGCGGTGGATGATCGAACACGGCGTCGCGACCGAACTCCACGATCGCGTCGATCGCTATGCATCGGACGACGCCGCGGACGCCGTGATTCGCATCCGTCCGGATCGGATCGCCATGCTGACACTGCCGAGTCTCGTCGGTGCGGAGACCGCCGAGGACGTGCTCGACCGATCCGGTCGCCGCGAGCAGAGCCGCCAGTGGATGCGGTCCCTGCTGCTCGAGGAACCGGTGCTGTACCGCGACGACGTCACCGACGGTGAGTGGGCCGAACTCCGACGACGCCTGGGTGAGGAGTCGGCGTGGTTCGACGAGATGTTCGGCGTCGAGATCGAGGCCCGCGCGGAGGGCGTCGCCGTGATCGACCCCGACGGTCGCCTCACCGACGTTCGATTCCCGACGACCGGCACGGTCGGCCATGCCGCGCTGTTGCTGATCGACGAACTTCACCGATTCGGCCACGATGTGTTCACGCGGGACGTGGTGATCGGGGCCATCCGAACGCTCGTCGAGCGCTACGGGTCGTACTGGTCGAACCTGTCCGACGATCCGCCTGCCCTCGCGGACGCGGCCGTCGGGCTCCTCGTCGACGTGCGACTCGCGCGCTCAGCGCCGGACGGCAGCGTCGAGATCCTCCCAGCTGCCTGGCGGTTCCGGGCCGAGGCACGCGTCGAACAGCAGGTATTGTTGTGACCGAACGCGAGGTGCCGGCCTCACTCGCCGCGACCGGCCTCGCCGAGTTCTGGGCAGAGATCCGCCGTCTCCTCGACCGCAACGCCGCACGCCGGCCGGCCACGATCCGCAGGCCACCCGTCGACGCCGAGACCGAACGCACGCTTCGATCGTTGCTCGGCGACGGATACCGGTCGCGTCTCGAACTCGACGTGCTCGAGCGCGAGCTCGTCGAGCGTGGCGTCGGGCGCGACCTCGACGACGCACTGACACTGCTCGGCTATCCACCCTCCGCCGATGCCGAGCGGCGTCGCGTCGACGCGACGCGACGCCGCGAGGCCCGCGCCGCACTCGAGTCGGCCGTGGCCGGGTGGCAGGAAGGATGGGCGGCGGAGTGGGCACAGGGGATCGTCGCGAGCGGCAATCTCGGAGGATTGGACGCAGACGAGGTCGAACGGCTCGTCGCCGATGTCGCTCGTGCCGTGAGGTTGGTCAAGACCAACCACGGACGGCTGTCGAAGGTCGACGTCGCCGCCCTGTTGTTCGGCGACGCACACGCCCTCGACGCCGGCCTTCGACGAACCACCTGGGTCGAGCGGGCGCTGCGATACGACTTCGGCGATCTGGACGGTCGCGAACTCTGGGCGGCGGCGGGGCTGCTGCCCGATCAGGTGTCGGCGCCGGTACTCGTGTGGCGCCTCGGGGCGAGCGGAACCGCTGCAGCGGTCGAACTCGCCGCCGCGGCCGAGCGCCGCCACGTTCCGGTGCATCTGAGCCTGATGTCGCTCGAGGGACACGTTCGCGTCACCCATGGGTCGGTCGTCGTGGTGGCGGAGAACCCACGCGTCGTCGAGTTCGCAGCGGAGCAACGCATCGACGCGACCGTCGTCGCGACGAACGGCAATCCGAGCACGGCGGTCCAGGTGCTCGTCGAGCAGTTGCTGGCGAGCGGCGCCGATGTTCGGTACCACGGCGACTTCGACGCGGCCGGACTCGCGATGTGCCGTCGGATGACCGAGCGCGGCTGCATACCCTGGAAGATGGACGCCACCGACTACGAGGCCGCCATCGAGCGTGCGCGGCGCGACGGCATCCAGCTCGGGCGCGACGACCGGACGTGTGGTGACACACCCTGGGACCCGGGGCTGCGAACGGCGTTCAACCGTGACCGGGCGATCGTCCACGAGGAGTTCGTCCTGCACGACCTGTTCGACGGACTGCGCTGACGTTCGCGATGCCGCAATGAAGCGCCCCGCCGAAGCGGGGCGAGAGCCACCGGCACGACGTCGATCAGGCCGTGGAGGGTGCGGCCGCAATGAAGCGCCCCGCCGAAGCGGGGCGAGAGCTCCGAACCGAAGCTCGGAAACGACGGCCAGATGTTCAGGCCGCAATTGAAGCGCCCCGCCGAAGCGGGGCGAGAGTGTGCTCGTTCGGTGACGGGGTCGCGGTCGCGACGAACCGGCCGCAATGAAGCGCCCCGCCGAAGCGGGGCGAGAGTTGTTCCGCTTCAGGTCGCCCTGACCGTCGGGGTCGCCACCGCAATGAAGCGCCCCGCCGAAGCGGGGCGAGAGCTGGCGGCCCTTCGACTTCGGTGCCTCCTTGATGAACAGGCCGCAATGAAGCGCCCCGCCGAAGCGGGGCGAGAGGCGGAGGGTTCGACCCCGACCGCTGCGTCGTGTGCGACGAGCCGCAATGAAGCGCCCCGCCGAAGCGGGGCGAGAGGTGGAGTTCTCCGGGATCGGCTGCCGTTCGGCGTGCGGGCCGCAATGAAGCGCCCCGCCGAAGCGGGGCGAGAGTG
>NZZV01000217.1 GCA_002698945.1 Acidimicrobiaceae bacterium | reverse complement strand
GTCGCGCATCGCCAGGATCTCGGCGTGGGCGGTCGGGTCGCCGGTGAGTTCTCGCTCGTTGTGGCGAGCCGCGATCACCTGCGGCTCGGGCCCGTCGAGGAGCACGACCGCTCCGACGGGGACGTCGCCGTGTCCGATCGCGGCGCGCGCCTCGTCCAGCGCGACCTGCATCGCCGCATCGATGTCCATCCCCCCAGTCTGCCCGCACGCGGGTCGGGTGATCTGCCGAAACGTCGACTCCGTCGCCGTTCCCTCCGACACCCGACCCGGCGGGACTGGCATCAGGTGGGGGGTGGGACCTTGTTGCCGTGGAGGAGGTTGTGGGCGGCCCAGCCGACGGCACCGCCGACGAGCGGGAACACGATGAACGCCCACACCTGCTGGAGGTGGTCGGTGCCGGCGAACAGGGCGGCGCCGATCGAGCGGGCCGGATTGACCGAGGTGTTGTCGACCGGGATCGTCGCCAAGTGGATGCCGGCCAGCGCGACGCCGGCGGCGATGCCACCGAACCCGCTGGGGTATCCCTCCGACGTCGTGCCGAGCACCACGAAGGTGAGGATCGCGGTGAACAGGATCTCGACGACGATCACCGACCCCAGTCCGAACGGCACACCGAGCGTGTCGCCCCAACCGTTCGAGGCGAACACGCCGGTCTTGTCGAGGTCGCCGCCCTCGGTCACGAGGTACAGCAGGAGGCCGCCGACGATCGCGCCGATCACCTGGGCGATCATGTAGAAGGCGGCGGTCATGTTGTCGATCTTCTTGGCGAGGAGGAACGAGAGCGTGACCGCCGGGTTGATGTGGCAGCCGGAGACATGGCCGATGGTGTAGGCCATGATGGTCAGGGCGAAACCGAACGCGAGGGCGATCCCGACCGTCCCCATTGCGTCGGCTGCCAGAATGGCGGTGCCGGGGCCGATGAGCATCAACACCATGGTGCCGATCGCCTCAGCGGCGTACTTCCTGATGTCAGCGTCGAGCATGGCCAGATCGTAGATCCGCCGCGCTCGTGAAATCGTGATTCCAGGGACGCGGGTCGTCAGGCGTTGAGTCGGCGGACGGTGGCGACGTCGCGGGCGAGTTGGTCGGTGAGGGCGTCGAGGCTCTCGAAGCGGTGTTCGTCGCGGACCCGGTGGGTGAGCGAGACGGTGATCCGTTCGTCGTACAGCTCGATGTCGACGTCGAGGAGGTGGGCCTCGATCACCAGCACGTCCGACGCGTCGACGGTCGGCCGGACACCGACGTTCACGGCGGCGTCGTACACGGTCCCGTCGTGTCGGACGCGTGCCGCGTACACACCCTTGGCCGGGATGACCCGACCGGCCGGCGGATCCAGGTTGGCGGTCGGGTAGCCGATCGTGCGGCCGAGTTGCTGCCCACGTTGCACGATGCCGGTGATCGGATACGGCTCGCCGGTCAGCTCGACGACGGCGTCGATGTCGCCGGTGCCGACGGCGGTGCGCACCCGTTCGGCCGTGATCGGACCGGCGTGGTCGACGACCCGGTCGACCTCGACCACGTCGACGCCGCGGGCGCGGAACTCGGTGCGCACGTCGGGGTAGTCGCCCGCCGTGCCGTCGGGAGCGCACGCCATGACGATCAGCGCCGGGCGGCACGCAGTGGTGATCGTGTCGGCGACCTCGGCGGCGGTGGCCGACTCGAGCGACAGTTGGAGGACCCGGATCTGGGAGACGCCGTGGCGCAGGAGGGCGTGGGTGCGGTCGGAGAGTTCGTGCAGGACACGGTCGCGTCCGACGTCGAACACGACCGCCGTGAGCGGGCGTTCGCCGAGTCGGGCGACGCGGGCGGCCGCCTGCACGAGATGGCGGTGGCCGAGGTGGAACCCGTCGAACTCACCGAGCACGACGACGGGCTCGCGTGCGGCGAGTGGCTCGCCGAGGGACGGGTGTCGTGGAGCGCGCATCGGTCGTGATGTCGGGGTTCCGGCGGAGGAGGTGGGATTCGAACCCACGGAAGGTTGCCCTTCACACGCTTTCCAAGCGTGCCGATTCGGCCGCTCTCGCACTCCTCCCGAGTTGTCGAAGCGAGGCTATCGCCGGACCGTTGCTCTCAGCGATTGACACCAATCCTGGTTGGTTCGGGCGAACCGGCTATTGGCCTTGCAGGTAGTCGGGCATGCCGTTCCACGGCGTGACCCACTCCGGCATCGGGTCGCCGTCGGCGCGAGCCCACCACGCCAACACCTCGCGTCCACCCTGACCGGACTGCACGAGCATCGCGATGTCGATCTCCTTGCCGCTGTTCCCGAGCCGGAGCGCGATCACGTCGCCGTCCTCGGCGTTGATCCAGCGGGTGATGCACGGCACTCCAGGGTTCGTTGCTTCGACGATGGCGCCGCATTCCTCGGTGACGCCGGCCGTCTCGGCGACCCAGTCCTCACCGACGCCCTGCCGGATCACCTTGCCGACGATGCTCGCATCGAGCACGGTCGCGGTGAGCTCTTCCTCGGCGGCGACCGCGGCCTCGTATTCCGCCAGCCCGAGCGCGAACCCGTCCCGGTACGCCTCGGCGGCGGCGAGGCCGACCGCTGAGCCGGGTTCGGACACCGTGCTGGGGTCGTAGAAGTCGACGCGCCCGTACCCGCTCGCGGTCAGGTAGCCCTCCTCGAACGCCCACTCGAAGTCGGGGTGGTCGGCGTCGGTCGCGTTCGGGTCGGGTTCCGGCGGGACGTCGAGGTCGACGTCGCTGTCGGTCGACGGCTCCGTCGGTTGCGTCGTGTCCGTCGATGATGCGTCGTCCGGGGACTGCTCGACCGCTGACGCCGAATCGTCGTTCTCGGAGGCGTCGTCGTTCTCGGAGGGTTCCGACGTGACCACCGCACCGTCGGCGGTGCTGTCGGATGCGTCGTCGTCGTCGCCACCGCCGCACGCGGCGAGTCCGATCACGAACGCACCGGCGATCAGGGGATGGACGAACGAAGGAAGGCGGCCGGGTCGACGGTTCACGACGTTCGAACGTACCGAAGCGTTCCGGAGCCCCGCAAACCGCACCCAGCCGAACAGATGGTGTCGGATACCATCTGTTCCGTCAGGCGGCGAGCCAGGTGGCGAGGTCGTCGGCGACTCGGGCTTCGGGGGCGTCGTCGGCGGTGCCGTCGCGGAGGAGGGCGCCCCACTCGAGGTCGAGGCCGGCGGCGCCGCACGGGACGGCGGCGACCTTGCCGTCGGCGATCGACGGGGCCGTCGCCCAGCGGCTGAGGATCGACACGCCGAGGCCCGCGGCGACCATCTCGACGATCGCGCCCGTGTCCTCGATCACGAGGACGGTGCGGGTCGCCACGCCCGAGGGGCGGAGGAAGCGGTCGTACTCGAACCCGGGCGACGGCGAGCGGTTGTACGTGAAGTACGTCTGATCGGCGAGCGCCTCGGGTTCGATCCAGGCCTGGCGGGCCAGCTCGTGGTCGGGGTGGGTGAGGAGGACGAGTTCGTCGGTGAAGAGCGGTCGGCTGACGACCGGGCCGGACGGTCGGCCCGGGGCGAGCACCACGTCGACGTCGCCGTCGAGCAGTCGTGCACCCGGCGACTCGCCGACCACGACCAGCTCGAGCAGGACGTCGGGGAACGTCTCGACCAGATGATGGTGATACGGGGGCAGCCAGTGGTAGCAGTCGTACGAGCCGACGCCGAGACGGACCACCGCCTGGGGCGAGCCGGCGGCCCGAACCACGTCGCGCTCGGCGCGGAGCAGGTCGGGCAGGGCGCGGGCGGCCGACTGGTAGAGGCGGAGCCCGGCCGGTGTCGGCTGCAGCCCGCGGGCCGGTCGGCGTTCGAACAAGGGGTGCCCGATCCGGCGTTCGGCCTCGGCGAGGCGATGGCTCACCGCCGACTGGGTGATCGACAGTCGCTCGGCCGCAGCCGTGAGCGAACCGGCGTCGACGATCGCCTGCACGGTCGCGAAGTGGTGCAGTTCGAGGCGGGGGAGCACGGCTCCAGTGTGTCACGACTCGACACCAACATGAGCAGCTCGCATGGGAATCAGGAGAGATTCTCAGTTGCTTCATGTACCGAACGCTGGCTTGCTGGAACGGTCATATCAATACGTCATCCACAGGAGGCTTCCTTGTCCACCCTCGTCCACTTCGCCGACCCCGAATCCGATCGTCTCGACGGGCTCGTCGATCTCGAGCGCTATCCGATCGAGCAGCCCGGCTCGCCCGAGTGGCGGGCGGTCGTGCTCGCCGCCCGCGAGTCGATCGCTGCCGACGGCTGCCTGAGCCTGCCAGGCTTCCTCGCCGCCGACGCGCTCGAGACCGCCCACGACGAGGTGGCCGTGCTGGCCGGCAAGGCCGTGCACAAGGAGGCGTGGTCGAGCGTGTACACACGCACCGACCTGGAGGCAGACCTCGCCCTGGACGACCCGCGTCGGATGGAGGTGCGCCGTTCGCTCGGACACGTCACCCGCGACCAGATCGCGCCCGACACGGTCGTCGCCCGGTTGTACGCGAACCCGGTGTTCAAGGCGTTCGTCGCCGGCTGTCTCGGGTTGGAGCGGGTGTTCGAGTACGCCGATCCGTTGGCCGGTCTGATCGTCACCGTCGTGCCCGACGGCGGCGAGCTGTCGTGGCACTACGACACCAACGAGTTCGTCGTGTCGCTGATGACCCAGCAGCCCGACGACGGTGGCCTGTTCGAGTTCTGTCCCGACCTGCGCAAGCCGTCGGACGAGAACATCGAGGGGCTCGGCCGCGTGTTGCGCGGCGAGGCCGACGAGCTGATCCACACCCGGGCGCTGCGTCCGGGCGACCTGCAGATCTTCCGCGGTCGCTACTCGCTGCACCGCGTCACCCCGGTGAGCGGCGAGCGGGAGCGGCACGTCGTCTGTCTCGGCTACGCCGACCGTCCCGGCGTGATCGGCCCGGTCGATCGCACCCGGGCGGTGTACGGCCGGGTCACCGAGGCGCACCTCCTCGCCGAGGGCCGCACCACGACCGCCGCTCCCGACGGGCTGGTGCTGTGAGCGCGTCCGGGAGCGACATGGTCGGCTCGCCGATCGACACGGCGTCGCGGTACGAGTTGGAACTGGGTCGGCTCGACCGGCTGCGGGCGCAGCTCGTCGCCGCCGACTGCGACGCCGGCGTCTTCTACGACCCGGTCAACGTGCGATACGCGACGGGCACGTCGAACATGCAGGTGTACTCGCTCCACAACCCGTGCCGGTACGCCTACGTGCCGGTCGAGGGGCCGGTCGTGCTGTTCGACTTCAAGGGGTGCGAGCACTTGTCCGACGGTCACCCGGCCGTCGGCGAGGTTCGTGACGCCACGAGCTGGTACCACTTCGTCACCGGCCCGCGCACCGAGGACTTCGCGGGGCAGTGGGCGCACGAGATCGTCGAGTTGCTCGGTGCCGGACGGTCGGGCCCGGGCAGCCGACGGGTGGCGATCGATCGGCTCGACCCGTTCGGATTGCGGGCGCTCGAGCGTCACGGTGTCGAGGTGGTCGATGGGCAGGCGGTCGCCAACCTGGCCAAGGCGGTGAAGACGCCGCGCGAGGTCGACGCCGTCCGGCGCGCCATGGCGGCGTGCGACGGCGCGATCGATCAGATGGCGCAGGCGTTCCGGCCAGGCATGACCGAGCAGGAGCTGTGGGCGGTGCTGCATCGGGCGAACATCGAAGCCGGTGGCGAATGGTTCGAGACCCGTCTGCTCACCTCCGGACCGCGCACCAACCCCTGGTATCAGGAGGCCTCGGACCGGGTGATCGAGCCGGGCGACCTGGTCGCGTTCGACACCGACCTGATCGGGGTCGGTGGCTACTCGATCGACATCTCGCGCACGTGGGTCGCCGGCGACGCACCGGCGTCGAGTGAGCAGCGTCGGATGTACACCGCCGCCTACGAGCAGGTCGTGAACAACATCGAGTTGGTGCGACCGGGTGTCTCGTTCCGGGAGTTGTCGGAGAAGGCGTGGCTCCCACCGGAGGGGTTGCACTCGCGCACGAACGCGTGTGTCGCCCACGGCGTCGGGATGTGCAACGAGTACCCGCTCATCGTCAATCAGGACCACTTCCCGACCGGCGGGTATGACGGTGTGATCGAGGAAGGCATGGTGCTCTGCGTCGAAGGTCTCGTGGCGCCGCCGGGAGGTCGCGAGGCCGTGAAGCTGGAGGAACAGGTCCTGGTCACCGCCACCGGCGCCGAGTCCCTCTCCACCACCCCCTTCGACGAAGCGTTGCTCGCCTGAGTCGGGTCGGGTGTCGGATGAGGTCAGACCCCATCCGACATCCCGTCTGCTCGACTCACCGCCTGCGCGGTCGGATGGGGTCTGACCTCATCCGACGGTAAGGTTGAACCGACTCGTCGTTCCCGGCGGGTGAGGTGATGACCGGGTCCTGTGCAACTGGCGCCCGTGAACCAGGTCAGGCCAGGAATGGAGCAGCCTTCATCGGCATCGTCGGTGTGCCGCAGATCGCCTGGTCATCACCTCACTCGTCGGGAACGTCCGCGTCCCGAGCTGCATCGCGGTGTTTCGGTGCTCCCGGCCGGGGTATCGATCCAGGGTGGAGACGATCGACTATCTCGCCATCTATCTCGACGATCATCGGGCCGGCGCGGCGGGTGGATCGTCGCTCGCTCGCCGGATCGCCGATCAGTACGGCGACCGACCGGAGTTCGAGGCGGCGCCCGATCTCGCCGATGAGATCGACGCCGACGTCGAGGAACTGGATCGGCTCCGCGCGCGGCTGGACGTGGACGGCAGTTGGCAGAGCCACGTCAAGCGCCTGTTCGCCGTGGTCGGTGAGCAGGTCGGTCGGCTCAAGCTCAACGGGCATCTGTTCGACTCGAGTCCCCTGTCGCCGGTCGAGGAACTGGAGGGCATGGCGGCCGGTGTGTTCGTCAAGCGAGGGCTCTGGCGGACGCTGCGGCAATTGGCCGACGATCCTGCGTTCGCCGACGTGCTCGACCCGGACGAACTCGATCGGCTGATCGCCCGCGCCGACGAACAGCTGGTCGTGCTGGAACGGCTCCACGAACGGGCCGTCGCCGATCTCACCGCCACCTGACCCTTCCCCGACACTGCCCGCGGCGGCGCGCGAGCGACCGAATCTTCGTCTCGGTGGGGGATCGGTCGGCGCCCAGGCCGCTGACCGACGTCGCTAGGTTGGCCGCATGATCATCACCACCACCGAAGGTGTGCCCGGCCGCGACGTCCGCGAGATCGTCGGCGTCGTCTCGGGCAACACGATCCGTTCGAAGAACGTCGGTAAGGACATCGGCGCCGGCCTGAAGAGCATCGTCGGTGGCGAGTTGCGGAGCTACACGGCGATGCTGACGGAGGCTCGCGAGGAGGCCAAGTCACGCATGATCGAGGCCGCGCAGGCGCTCGGGGCCGACGCCGTGGTCAACATCCGGTTCACCACCTCCCAGGTGACCGGCGGCGCCGCCGAGCTGCTCGCCTACGGCACTGCGGTCAAGCTGACCTGATCCGACCTGGCGTCAGCGGACCGAGCGCGACGTCCGGCCGCTGACGTGTTCGGCGGTCAGTAGCGCCGACGCCTCGGCGACGCACTGCGCCCATGGCCGGTCCAACTGGTGTGCTCCAGCGGTGCCGGTGAACGCGCTCGATACGACGATGTCCGGTTCGAGGTCGGCGAGCAGGTCGAGGGTCGCGAGCAGGTCGTCCAGATCGCTGTAGCCGGGGATGTAGCCCGCGAACCAGGTGCCGTCGTCGCGTCGCAGGATCGTGTCGCCCGTGAACAGGTAGTGGCCGGCCGCCCCGTCGACGAGGAAGCAGGCGCTGCCGGGCGTGTGGCCCGGCGTGGCGATCACCTCGACACCGCGTGCGTCGACGTGGCGGGTGTCGAACACCTCGTCGGGCGTGCGGACCTCGGCGACCAGGTGACGTTCGGCCGCCGAGGAGTGCAGGATCGTGTCGAATCGTTCGGCGATGACGGTCAGCATCGGTGAGATCTCGTCCCGGTGACTGAGGTACTGGTGGGCCACGCCGCCGAGATCGGCCAACGCGTCGATCTCGTCGTCGCTGCCCAAGTTGTAGAAGAGCACGTTCGGTGCCGACGGCGGTGTCCAGAGGTACGCGTGGGTGGCGGGGCCGTTCGGTACCCGGAATGCAGCGGTCTCCCAGAGGTCGTCGTAGATCTGTCGCATGGGTTCCGGTGTACAACTTCAAGTTCGGTTGAAGTCAACCCCGGTCCGGTGGTTCGGAACGGTTTTCCCGGTCGAGGTGTAACGATCGTCGGGTCGGTGGACATGGGCGGGTATGGGAACTCCCGATGCTCGATCGATGTCGTCGAGGTCGCCGATGTCCGCGACGCCGGCATCCGACGACGAGCCGCTGGTGTACGCGTTGGATCGGCGGGGGCCGAACGATCGACGGTTCAACTCGGCGCACGCGCTCGTCTTCGTCATGGCCACGGTGCTGTTCGGCACGGCGATCGTGCTGCTGTGATCCTGGTGGCGCGATGGTGACGGCGTTGATGGTGACGGTGAGGGCGATGGTGTGACATCCGGGTCGTCGACGATGGCGCGTCACTCGGCGCGGCGGGAGGCCCGCTTCGATGGGCTGTTCCGTGCGCACTACTCGAGCGTCGAGGCGTTCGTGCGGGGACAGTTCCCGCACGCCGATCTCGCCGAGGTGATGTCGTCGACGTTCGCGACGGCGTGGCGTCGACTCGACGACATCCGGGTCGAGGCCGAGCGCGGCTGGTTGATCGGCGTCGCCAACAACACGGCGCTGAACTCGATCCGTGGCCGCCGTCGCCGCGACGCCCGCGACGAGGCATATCGCACGATCACCTTCCGCGGACCGGCCGAGTTGCACGACCACGACGTTCCTCCTGAAACGCTCGAACACCTCAGCGTCGCGTTCGAGCGGTTGTCGGCGAGCGATCGCGAGATCATCCAGCTCGCCGCGTTCGACGGCCTGACCGGGGCGGACCTCGGCGCTGCGCTCGGCGTCTCACCGGGCACCGCAGCGGTCCGCCTCCACCGCGCCCGCCAGCGCTTCAGCGAGCACTACCGAAAGCAGGATCAGCCATGAACAGCCCGACCTCGACCGCGCCCGACCCGTTCGAGTTGCTCTCGTCGATGCGGTCCCCCGATATCGATCGGTACCTCGAGCCAGGTGACGAACCGGCCGCCGATGCGCTCCTCGCCAGCATCCTGGCCGGCTCGGTCGAACCGAGTGGCGCCGGTGGACCGCCGCGGCGGCGCTGGCCTCGCCGCGTCGTCGGCGGGGCTGTCGTGCTGGCGGTGGCCGGTGGTGGCGCCGTCGCGGCGTCGCGGTTGCTCGCCGAGCCGACCGACACCGCATCGCTGTCGTGCTACTCGGACGCCTCGGCCGAACCGGCGATCCAGGTCGCGATGGTCATCGACCCGTCCGTCACACCCGCGCAGCAGTGTGCCCCGATGTGGAGCGACGGCACGCTCGGTACCTCGGGTGCACCCGAACTGGCGAGCTGTGTCACCGACACCGGGATCACCGCCGTCATTCCGGGCACCGGCGACACCTGCGTCGACATCGGCTTCGACGAGCGAGCCCCGACCGAGCCGGGCAGCCCGAATCCCGCTGCGGCGATCACGAACGCCATCTCGGACACGTGGTCCGCCGAGGATCGCTGCATCCGCGACGTCGACGAGGCGGTGGCGATGCTCGAGCAGATCATCGCCGACGCCGGCGCCGACGGCTGGACGGTCGAGGTGCTCCAACCGCCGACCGACGACATGCCCTGCGTCGGTGCCGGCGTCAACGCGCAAGCGAAACAGATCTTCACCGCCGCCTACCCCGACGGCCACTGACCGACCAGGAGGTGGCAGGTCGTGACCGTCGGATGGGGTCAGACCTCATCCGACGAGGTGGTGGTGAGATCGAGCCGGCGGGCGGTCGGATGAGGTCTGACCCCATCCGACTCAGCGGCGTGATGAGGCGTCGGCGACGACGTCGAGACCTGCGGCGATCACGTCGGAGAATCGGCTGCGTTCCCGGCGGCCGATGCCGTTGCGTTCTGCCGCCTGCTCCCACGCCGACGCGGCGGCATGCACGGCGTCGAGGATGGCCGTGGCCGCGCGGGGGTCGATGCGGCACGCGTCAGCGAGCGCCTGCAGCCCATCGGCCTCACGCTCGAGGGTCGTTGCCCCGACGATGCTCGTGACGCGTCCCTCGTTCGGGTCCTGACCGGTCGGTTGGTGTCAGACCTCATCCGACCAGATGATGGTGAGGCCGAGTCGTCGGACGGTCGGATGAGGTCTGACACCAACCGACTCACTGCAGGGTCTCGTCGAGGAATCCGATCACTCGTCGCTGCCAGTCGTCCGGGGCGGTGTCGTAGCCGTCGGTGTGGCCCGCATCGTCGACGGTCCAGATCGCGACCCGATCGCGGGCATCGTGTGCGATGAAGGCGGCTGCGTGTCGCTCGTCGGCGACGGCGCCGGCCGTGATGAGGAGGAAGCGGGTTTCGGTCGCGCTCGACACCGCCTCGTGCAGCGGCGTGGGCGGTGACGCCTCCGACAGGTAGTCGGTCACGACGTCCTGCATCTGTTCGAGCTGCTCCTGGATCCGGCCGCGCCAGCCGTAGGCGTCGGACAGCCATCGCTTGTCGGTGGCTCGTCTCGCCGTGGCACCCTCGGCCACGACCGCTCGGATCCGGTCGTCGGCGCTGGCGGCGCCGATCGCTTCCTCGCCGCCCATCGAGAACCCGACGACGCCGATGCGGTCGTCGTCGATCTCGGGCCGCGCGGCCAGGAAGTCGACGGCGGCGGTGATGTCGAGGTCGCCGTACCACCCGAAGTCCATCGCGGTACCGCCACTGTCGCCGTGGCCACGCGCGTCGACGAGCAGGACGCCGTACCCGGCGTCGGCGAGGACGGCGGCGCGATCGAGCACGTCGGACCGGGTGGAGCCGGCGCCGTGGCGAACGACCACACCAGCGCCGTTGCTGCCCGGCAGGTACCAGGCGGCGAGCTCGACGCCGTCGCTGGTGGTCAGCGTGATCGAGTCGTATCCGAGGTCGAGATCGGCCGGCGTCGCGGTGATCGCCGACGGCGGCACGTTCGTGACGGCGACCGCGGGCGACACGACGGACACGACGACGGCGGTGCCGATCAGCGCGATTACCACGCCGGCGATGACGAGTGGGAGGCGACGGCCGCGCAGGGCGGCAGCGGTGCCGACGACCAAGGCAGCGATGCCGGACACCACGCTCACGATCGAGACGATCGCCGCGACGCTCGCCGTGTCGTCGGTGACATGGGGCACCAGGCCGATCCCGATCGCGGTGACGAGCGCGCCGAGCCCGGCGACCGCGGCGCCGCGAGCGCGAGGACCGAGGGCGACGCGGTGCGACGCGACGACGAGCACCACGCCGACGCCGAGGTAGAACGGCTGGAACCACGAGAACGTCTGAATGACGACGACCTGCACGCAGATCCAACCGATGAGTGCCAGCCCGGCGACCAGCGCCAGCTCATCGGTCGGCCCGTCGTCGACGAACGACGACCAGGTGAGCGCGGTGAGGGGAACCGCGACGACGAGGACCAGCGCCAGCCCGGCGAGCACCGGACTGTCGAACGGCAACCGTTCGTCGATCTCGCCGCCGAGGTCGATGCCGCCGGTTGCCAGGGCGATCCCACCTGCCCACGCAGCGGCGGCGTTGACCCCCGCGACGGCGGTCAACCACGGGCGCCGCCGTGACCGNTCGGGCGGCGCCGGCTCNCCGCGGTCGATGTCGCGGTCGATGTCGCTGTCGATNTCGNCCNGCTGGGTTGCGCTACACAGTTCGATCGTGCGCCGCCTGCGACGTGCGGTGGCAGGGCCGAACGTCCACCTGCTCGAACGGTCGGATGGGGTCAGACCTCATCCGACCAGCTAGTGGGAGGTCGAGTCGTCGGACGGTCGGATGAGGTCTGACCCCATCCGACAGGTGGTGGGGAGGTCGAGTCGTCGGACGGTCGGATGAGGTCTGACCCCATCCGACGTCATGGGGGTACTGTCCAGGACCATGAAGGTGCATCTGGTGGACGGGACGTACGAGCTGTTCCGGCAGCACTTCGGGTCGGCGAACCGGCGGGGTGAGTCGGGGCGCGATCCGGGGCCGTACGACGCGACGATCGGGGTGCTCACCTCGACGTTGCAGCTGATCGAGGACGGCGCGACCCACGTCGCCGTGGCGAGCGATCACGTGATCGAGTCGTTCCGCAACGACCTGTGGGACGGCTACAAGACCAGCGAGGGCATGCTGCCCGAGTTGCTCGAGCAGATCCCGCTGATGGAGGAGGGGTTGGTCGCGATGGGTGTTGCCACCTGGGCGATGGTGGAGTGGGAAGCCGACGACGCGCTCGGCGCCGCGGCGGCGGTCGCCGACGCCGACGAGCGGGTCGAGCAGGTGCTGATCGTCACGCCCGACAAGGATCTCGGCCAGTGCGTGAAAGGGCAGCGGGTGGTGCAGTACGACCGCCGCAAACGCGAGGTCATCGACGAGGACGCGGTGCGCGCCAAGTTCGGCGTCGGTCCGGAGTCGATTCCCGACTACCTCGGTCTGGTCGGTGACACCGCCGACGGGTTTCCCGGATTGCCGGGGTGGGGCGCCAAGAGCACCGCCGCGGTGCTGGCGCGCTACACCCATTTGGAGGACATCCCGGCCGAGGCGAGCCTGTGGGAGGTCGACGGTTTGCGCGGCGCCGCCAAGCTGTCGAAGGCGCTGCAGGAGGGCATGGAGTTAGCGCTGCTGTTCCGCATCATCGCCACGGTCGACCGCGACGTGCCGGTCGGCACCGTCGACGACTGGCGTTGGTCGGGCCCCACCGACGACTTCCCCGCCTTCTGCGACCGCCTCGGCGTCCCCGCCCTCGCCCACCGAGCCACCACCCTCGCCCGCTGAGCGCACGAACGGTGTCGGATCCCTTGCGTGCCTCGACCTGGATCGGTGCACGACCTGACTGCACGCAAGGGATCCGACACCGTTCGTGCTTGGGGCGCGGGAGAATTCACTGGGAGTGTGACCGGGGGCACAGTTTTCTTGGCGTATGATCGCCTCCGATTGGTCTGACCGGAGCTAGTTTGCTTAGGTTGTGCCACTCGTAAGGGGTTGGCCGTCCGTATCCGCCGGATGGTCACGAGACACAACATGGGGGAGGACGAGAGCATGGCAATGCTCGATGTCGAGGGCATCACCGTCAGATTCGGCGGTCTACAGGCACTCTCGTCGTTGTCGTTCACGATCGACCAGGGCCAGATCGTCGGCCTGATCGGACCGAACGGCGCCGGCAAGACGACACTGTTCAACGTCATCAGCCGGATCTACGACCCGACCGAAGGATCGGTCACCTTCGACGGTCAAGACCTGCTGGCGGTCCCGCCGCACAAGATCTCGCGGGTCGGCGTGTTCCGCACCTTCCAGAACCTGGCGTTGTGGCCGCGCATGAGCGTGATCGAGAACGTCATGGTCGGCGCGCACACCCAGAGCAAGCAGAACTTCTTCACCGCCATGGGCCGCATCGGCCTGGGCAAGGAGGAGCGCCGCCTCAAGATGGAGGCGTGGGACGTGCTCGGCGAGCTGGAGCTGCGCGACGTCGCGTTCCAGGCGTGCGCCGGTCTGCCCTACGGCACGATGAAGCGGATCGAGCTCGCCCGTGCCCTGATCGGGCACCCCAAGCTGCTCATGCTCGACGAGCCGGCCACCGGTCTGACCCACTCCGAGGTCGGCGAACTGTCGGGGCTGATCAGCCAGATCCGCTCCGAGTTCGACCTCACGATCCTGCTGGTCGAGCACCACATGGGCATGGTCATGAGCATCTCCGAGAAGCTGGTCGTGTTGAACTTCGGCCAGAAGATCGCCGAAGGCCTCCCGGCCGAGGTGCAGCAGAACCCCGACGTCATCGAGGCCTACCTGGGAGCACCCGCATGAGCGAGCCAACGCTGAACGAGCCGATGCTGAACGTCACGAACCTGACCGCCGGCTACGGCCCGGTCTCGGTGCTGCGCGGCATCGACTTCTACGTCAACAAGGGCGAGGTCGTCGTCATCCTCGGTGCCAACGGCGCCGGCAAGACGACGACGCTGCGTGCCCTCTCCGGCATGATCGACACCGGCGGTTCGGTCACCTTCGAAGGTGAGGAACTGGTCGGGCAGGCGCCGCCGAACATCGTCCGCAAGGGCATCGCCCACATCCCGCAGGGTCGTGGCACGTTCCCCGAGCTGTCGGTGCACGACAACCTCGAGGTGGGGGCGTACACGCGCAAGGACAATGAGGTCGATGCCGACATCGAGAAGTGGTACGAGGTGTACCCGGTCCTCAAGAACCGGCGCAATCAGTTGGCCGGGTCGCTGTCGGGTGGCGAGCAGCAGATGCTCGCCGTCGCCCGGGCGCTGATGGGCCGACCCCGCTTGCTCCTGCTCGACGAGCCGTCGCTCGGGCTGGCACCGTTCCTGGTTCAAGACCTGTTCGAGCGCTTCGGCAGGTTGAACACCGAGGACGGCACCACGCTGCTCGTCGTCGAGCAGAACGCACAGCTCGCGTTGGGCATCGCCCATCGCGGATACGTCCTGGAAGCCGGCCAGATCGCCATCAAGGGCACGGCCGACGAACTCATGCACGACGACGCCATCCGGCGCGCCTACCTGGGGGTCTGACCACATGGATCTGTTCATTCAACGAGTGTTCGACGGTCTGGCGAACGGGTCGGCGTACGCGCTGATCGCGGTGGCGCTGGTCTTGATCTTCAAGGCGACGACACTGATCAACTTCGCCCAGGGCGAGATGGCCATGCTCGGCGCCTTCGTGGCGCTGCAGCTCTGGTACTGGGGTGTCCCCGTGTGGATCGCCGTCATCTTGGCGATGCTCTTCTCGGCGGTGCTCGCCGCCGGTATCGAGCGGACGCTGATCCGACCGTTCGACCCGAAAGATCACCTGCCGCTCGTGATCATCACGCTCGGCTTGTTCCTGGCGATCAACGCGTTCGCCGGGATCGTGTGGCGCTTCGACCCGCGGCAGTTCCCGGAGATGTTCCCGGGCGGCAATGCGCTCGACATCGGCAGCCGCGGCTTGTCGTGGTTCGCCGTGTTCACGATCATCCTGACCGTCGGCGTGATCCTGTTGTTGCAGCTGTTGCTCAACAAGACGAAGATCGGCCTGGCGTTCCGGGCGGTGTCGTCGAACCTCGAGTCGAGCGAGCTGGTCGGCATCAAGGTCGGTTCGACGCTGCAGTTCGGCTGGGCGCTCGCCGCCGCGGTCGGCACGCTCGGTGCGTGCGTGTACGTGGCGAATCCGCTGCTGTCGCTCGAACCGTCGGTCATGCTGCGGGTCCTGATCTTCGCGGCGTCGGCCGCGGCGCTGGGTGGCCTCGACAGCATCTGGGGTGCGCTGGTCGGGGGTTTGGCAATCGGGTTCGTGCAGAGCCTCCTCGTCCAGTACATCGACTTCATCCCGAGTGAGATGAGCCTCGCTGCCGCCGTGGTGGTGCTGCTGATCGTCCTCCTGTTCAAGCCGGCCGGCCTGTTCGGTACGGCCTCGGTGGAAAGGGTCTGATCATGGCGACCAAGTACATCCTCGCCGGCACACAGCAGCACCGCATCTGGAAGTACGCGACGTGGGGCCTGTTCATTGTCGTCGTGATGCTGGTGGCGTTCGCCTACGTCGACACCGGCACGATCGACATCGGGGACAACAGCTACAACCTGTCGATGATCCGCATCGCGAAGGCGGTGTCGTTCGGCGTGGCCATCCTCGGCTTGCAGTGCGTGGTCGGATTCACGGGCCAGGTGGCCCTCGGTCAGAGCTTCTTCGTCGGGACGGGCGCCTACATCACGGCCTGGCTCGTCGCCGATCACCAGTGGCCGTACCTGCTGACGCTCGTGGTGGTGGTGCCGGCCTGCTTCCTGATCGGCATGTTGCTCGGGTTGCCGGCGCTGCGCATCAAGGGGCTGTATCTGGCGCTCGTCACGTTGGGCATGGCGGCGGTGTTCCCGTCGATCGTCAAGCTCGACGCGATCTCGGACCAGACGGGCGGTTCGGGCGGCAAGTCGACGGCCGAGTCGAAGTTGGTATCGCCGGAGTGGGCGACGTCGATCTTCGACGGGATCGCCGGCGTCCTGCAGGCGGTCCCGCTCGTCGGTCAGTACTTCGGTGACGGCGACCTGTCCGAGCGTGAAGCCGACCGCATGTGGAAGTTCGTCCTGTTCATCATCGTCGCCGCGATCTGCTTCTGGATCGTGAACAACCTGGTCAAGAGCCGCCCGGGCCGTGCGATGCGGGCCATCCGCGACAACGAGACCGGCGCTGCGGTGTCGGGTGTCGACCTGGCGATGACGAAGACGCTGGCGTTCGGCGTGGCGTCGGCGCTCGGTGGCGTCGCCGGCACGATCTATGTGATGGAGGTCGGCATTGCCTCGCCGGACGACTTCACCCAGCTGTTGGCGATCAACCTGATCGTCGGTCTGGTGGTCGGCGGCGTCGGTACGTTGTCGGGTGCCGTGGTCGGCGGACTGGTGGTGGTCCTGATTCCCGACTGGGCGGCGTCGACCGAATCGGTCGCCGGTGTGCCCGAACGATGGTTGCAGGGCCCGACGGGCAGTTTCCTGCTCGGCGTGATGCTGATCTTCCTCACGTTCGTGATGCCCGGCGGCATCGTGGCCGGCTTCCGCAAGTTGCGGGCCCGCTACGTGCAGGTCGTGCCTCGGCCGCCCGACGGGTCGGTCCCGGCCGCCTTCGCGGCGGCGACTGCCGGTCCGGCGACCGACGGTGAGGCTATGTTGTCGAACGAGTCCGACGACGAGCTGGTGCACACCGGCTCCGACAGCGGGTCGAACGACGAGTGATCGCTCGAGTGCTCGGGGAAGTGTCCGAGGAGGAGTTCGAGTCACAGATCGACGAATGGGGTGCGGGGGCACCTCGTCAACGGATGTGAACACGTCCGGTCCGGTTCCGCCGGGTCGGTCATCACAACCAGCGGGCGGTTCGCCGCTCGCTTTCAACAACAACAACCCAAGGGGGAATACATGAGCAAGCGCAAGGGGATGCGGTTTGCCGCTGCTGTGCTGTCGCTCTCGCTCGTCGCCGCGGCATGCGGTGGCGACGACGATGACGACGCCACGGACGAGCCGACTGAAGAGCCCGCTGACGCGGAGGAGCCTGCCGACGCGGAGGAGCCTGCCGAGGAGCCGGCCGACGCGGAAGAGCCTGCCGAGGAGCCTGCCGACGCGGAGGAGCCTGCCGAAGAGCCGGCCGACGCGGAGGAGCCTGCCGAGGAGCCGGCCGGTGACATGGAAGAACTGCCCACCGAAGGTGAGGTCGAAGTCGCTGCCGGCACCGTGTTGAACATTCCGGAGTGTCCCGACGACTGGAGTGCGACGCAGGGTGTGGATGGTGACGAGATCCGTCTCGGCATGACGCTGCCGCAGTCGGGTCCGCTCGCTGCGTTCGGTCAGATCGGTGAAGGCATGGAGATGTACTTCAACTATCTGAACGAGAACGACCCGATCGCCGACAAGGAGATCATCCTCGAGATGCGCGACGACGCGTACGAGGCCGGTCGTGCGGTGGCGAACGTCGAGGAGATGATCGACACCGAAGACATCTTCGCGTTCGTCCACTCGATCGGTACGCCGGTCAACCTGGCGATCCGTCCGGTCACCGACGAGAACTGCATTCCGCAGTTGTACAACTCGACGGGCTTCCCGCTCTGGGGCGACCCGGCGAACTTCCCGTGGACGATCGGCAACATCCTCAACTACGTGACCGAGGCCAACATCTGGTGTCAGGCGATCGTGGACGAGTTCGGTGAGGGTGCGACCGTTGCGGCGCTGTACACGAACAACGACTTCGGCACGACGTACAAGAACACCGTGGACAACAGCGAAACGTGTGCGAGCCTCGAGGTCGTGGCGGAAGCGTTGCACGATCCGGCCGCCGACACGATCCAGAACGACATGACGACGCTCATCTCGTCCGGTGCCGACGTGTTCCTCGCCGGCACGACGGCCGCCTTCTGTCCGCAGACCGTGGGTGCGGTGGCAGCGTCGGAGTGGCGTCCGCGCTACTTCATGTCGTACACCTGCAACAACCTGGCCAGCTTCTTCGCGCCGGTCCAGGACGCGGCGGCGTTGTTGGCCGACGAGGGTGCGGGTGTTCGCATGACCAACTCGAACAAGGTCTGTGGGGACCCGACCTATGCCGACGATCCGGCGATCCAGCAGGTCGAGGAGATCCTGCAGGAGTACGGCGGTGTCGGGTGTGCCGACGGTTCGTACTCGACGGGCGTCCTGTACGGCCAGCTGGTCGAGAACCTGCTGCGTGACGCAGCGGCTCGTCCGGGTGGCCTGAACCGGGTCAACCTGATGGCCGCTGTGTGGAACGGCGACTACACCAACGACCTGCTGCTCGGCGGCACCCTCAAGACGGACGGCATCAACGATGCCTACTGGACCGAGGCCGCCCAGGTGCAGGAAGTCCAGGTGGTCGACGGCAACCTCACCTTCGTGCCGCAGAGTGACCTGTTCGACACCGAAGGCCAGGGCGGCAGCTACCAGGGCTGATCCCATCCTGACCTGAGTTCCGGCAACGGCCCGGGGTGCGCAAGCACCCCGGGCCCTTACCGTTTTCGGAGAGAGCCGGGTCGGGTGTCGGAGGGAACGGCGACGGAGAGAGTCGGGTCGGGTGTCGGAGGGAACGGCGACGGAGTCGAGCCGGGTCGGGTGTCGGAGGGAACGGCGACGGAGTCGACGTGTCCGGAGATCACCCGACCCGGTGGTGCGGCGAGGTCGAATCGGGTCGGGTGATCTCCCGAAACGCCTCGGCTGCGCCTCGCCGTTCCGTA
>NZZV01000216.1 GCA_002698945.1 Acidimicrobiaceae bacterium | reverse complement strand
CAGTTCGATCGTTCGTCTCTGCTTGCGTTGCTCGTGGCCGCTGCCCTCTCGCCGACTGCGTGTCATCGTCTGCCCTCGATCACCGTCCTGCTCCGCGCGTTTGCTCGTAGCAAGTCCTTCGGGGCGCTTGCGGCCAGCTGCGACGACCTTGCGCCCCTTCTCGACCTTGCCAGGCTGACCGATCCTCAGCTAGCCGAGGTGGAGGACTTCGTCGGTGGCGACCCGCGGCTTGAGGTGACGACCGCTGCGGATGCGCAGCGGGCTCGACTACATCCATCGGGGTTCGAACACCCGCTGCTCGTGTGCGATCAACTCCGCCTCATGCAAGTGCTCGATCCTGTGCTCCGCAACCGCTTCGAGTTCGGCGTCGAAGACCTGGTCGACGTCGCGCTGACGGCTGGAAGCGCTCAACTGGAGTACATGTCGCCGGCGTGGTCACATGGCCCACCGGCAGACTTCACAGAGATCGCCTTCGTTACGCCGCGGGAGGTCGACCTTGCGGCGGCGATGGTCGGAGAGCGGATCCTCGAGGCCGATGCTGACGCGCCCTGGTTTCGGTGGGCTCAGGACGGGCCTCGTGCCCGAGCGCTTCGATGGGTAACCGGGCGCCCGGCGAAGCGGTTGGCGCGGGGCGGCGCACCGTTTGGCGGTTTCGTTGCGGCAGCGGCTTCAGGAGGGTCGTTCGTACTTCCTGCATCATTGATGCTCTGGTCTGTTGGAGGTGTCGTCGCCGACCTGGAGCACCGGCTGCGGGCGACCGATCCGCCGTCGAGCCGCTCGCCGAGCTCCGACTCGCGAGAGCCCGGCAAGTTGTCGAAGCGCTTCGCGGCCGAGTTGTGGAGTTCGAAGAGGACGGATCGACTGGTCTCCGGTGTCGTATCGCGATGACCGATCGCCGTGTGGTCGATCTCCGGTGGGCAGGGACTCCGACGGAACGCGCTGAAGCCATCAGGGCAGCAACAGGTCGCGCCAAGCGTGCGTCGGGCTCGGGCACTGATTCGATCTCGGTCGTTGTCACGAGCCACATCGACCACCTACACGCCCAGGACGGTGTGATCATCACCTCGCCGATTCCGTTCATCGCAGCCGTCATGGGGAGGTCGCCACTCGAGCAATGGGCGTTTCTCGAAGACGTCGCGTACCACGAGGGAGTGGATCAACTCTTCGCCGCCGATCTGTGGGATCTGACGACGGCGTTCGACCGCTACGCGGCGTTTCCCCCTGGCGTCATCTCGCCGGACATCGGTGGCGTGCACGTGCAGCCGTCGAGTGCCGCACCGACCTGGGAACTCGCCGCCGACTGGACACCATTCGATGCCGTGCTCGATCGCTGCGGACTTGGCCCATCGCGTTGTTACCCCGGCAGGGAGCTCTCGGACGAGAACCTCGCCGTGCTCTCCGATGGGCAGCAGTTCCTGCATGTCAGCACCCAACCTGCCTGGATCGTCGAGGTCCCTGCCGACGCAAGTCCTCAGAGCCAGTTCTTGTGCACGTTGGCTGAGTCGCTTCAGCACGCCGCAAGACGACTTCCAAGGTTTGCCGATCTGATCCAGGCGGCCAGCGGGCTTGGACCTCCGACGATCTGCATGGAGTTCATCGACCGTGCCAGCCTCAGCGAACTTGGTGTCGAGGAGCGTCCGTCCGACGAGATCGCGTTCGCGTTCTCTGCGGATGAAGGCCGGCCGGTTGCTGCCGTCGCCATCGAAGATCAGTACCTCAACGAGTTCGCGCTTCGACCGAGGCAGACCCACGATGTCTTCGGTCAGGTGATCGCCGAACTGTTCGCTGCGCTCCCGAGCCCGCCGGGACAAGCTCTTGTGGACGACTTCCTGGCCGGGTGGACGGACGCGTTTCCCCTGGTCGTCGCCGAACTCGGGCTGACTCCTACTGCACCGACTGCGCCGCCGCGTGCTGACCTGCACTCGACATCGAGCGCGTGGGCAGCGCGACAGCTCGCTATCCGCCTCCGGGACAGATTCCCCATGGATACCGTGCTCGCGGGAGACGGGGCCGCCGAGGCGTCCCGGACTCACCTGTGCCCTGCGCTGATCGATGTACTCGACAACCTGATCGCTCCGCTCGACCCCTCCCTCATACTCAAACTCGCATCCCGAGAACTCGACCGAGCGTGGGGATCTCGCCTAGCCCGAATGAACTCAGCCCAGCTGGCAATGAGCAGCCCCTGGTGGGCCGACCAGCGGATCGACATGCATGCGGCACACACCCACGACGGAGTCCTCAGTCGGGCAGCAGAGCTCGTCATCGAACGCACCGTCCTCAACAGCGCGCGGGAAGGCAAAGCGGAATGCCCTGACGTCGTCGATTGGTCGCGTGCCATTGCGACGGCAGCGATGGCGATCGATTTCGCACTTGCGGTCGCCGAGCACACCGCCGGAATGGCCGAGATCTCGGTTGGCATCGACGAGCACGGCAGGTTTCACCTCCAACGTTCCGCCAAGGATCTGTTCGATGTTGAAGCGTTCAATCATGCAAGGCTCCCGCCGCTCACGTCGCAGGCGGCCGACGATCCCGCGGATCGATCGGCACGAGCTGATGCGGCTCAACTCGGCGAGACAGAGTTCACTAGCCCGGAGTTCGACGACGACGCCATGGTCGCGCTCGACCAGTCCATGCGAACCGACCTCGGCTTCGGATTCGACGCGCTCATCGCGACGCTGGCGACCGCTGCCTCGTGGGAAGCCGAGGACGGAGTCTGCGTCGTAACCGAACACAGCCTCGCCGCCTCAGCGTCCTCGTGGTCAGGCGTTATGATCGACGAAGTCGCCCGCGCTACAGCATTCTTGACGCTCGACGCCGGCAAGTTGCGCACTGGATTATTCGAGTACTGGAAGCTGGACAAGCGGGACCAACGACTCGCCAGTCGGCCGTTCGCGCCGAACGGAGACGGCATGATCGTCTTCGCTCCGCACCGCGTCATGGCCACCCAGCAGCTGCTCGTCACATACCTCAGCGAAGGACGCCTGCCCTGGCCCTCCCGCCCGCGGGCAGTAGCTCGCTCGCTTGAGGAACTGAGGCAGCAACGCAACAAGTCCTTCGAGTCGGACGTGGCAGACGTGGCAAGAGCAGCCGGACTGATCGTCGTGCCAAACGTCGAAGCGAAACGACTCCGCAGCGCTGGTCTTCCCCAGCAGGTCGCTTCGCGGATCGGCCAGGTCGACGTTCTCGCGATCGATGCGACACGAAGTGTGATCTGGGTCCTCGAAGCCAAAGACCTCCAATCCGTCTACGGACCAGTCGAGCTCGCCGGCAACATCCGAAAGTTCCACGGCCCAAAGGGCTTCGTGCCGCGCCTGCAGCTAAAGCTCGCTTCGCTCGAGCCGCATGCTGGCCTACTAGCCGCCATCGGCGAGCGCTCGACAAGCACTCCATGGACACTTCACGCCGCCATCGTGACCCAGCAGGTTGAGCCCGCTGCCTTCGTAGCGCAATCCCCGATCTCGATCGTTGCAGTCCATGAACTCGAGGCGTTGCTGCTTGGCATCGAACTCCCGCACCACCTCGATCGCGGCCATTGAGGCCTGCCACTCGGCAGGGACTGGTCCGGCGTTCACGGGCGGTATCCCGGGCAAGAGATCACGCTTGCCTGCGGCGGCAGTCATCAAACACAGAGGTATGTGTGCGGGCGCCCGGCTCGCCGATCAGGCAGCCGGTTTGACGAGGATCACGTCATCGGCGTCGAATCCAGCGGCACTTGCCAACGTCGGAAGGTCAGCACCAGGGAGCCCGGCTAACTGCAGTGCTGATCTGCCCGCTCTATGGGCGGCCGCGATCGACTGGCCGTCTGCGATCGCTGTGTAGAACCAAGCTGCATAGCCGATCGCATCGGCATCGTCGATGCTGTCCGACATACCGATCGCGAATGGAACGACGACGCGGACCAACTCGTCGATCTGGCTGGCGGACCGGCAAGAGTTCAGTAGCACCAAGACCGGGGGATTATCCGACGCCGCGACGGCACTAGCGAACGCTGTCGCCGTCACGACGACACCCTCATGGTGAGCATCGAGTTCGTCCTCGAAGACGATGAGGTCGTCGTTGCTATGGCCGGAAAAGTGAACGATATGGGGACGGAATCGCGTCAAGCCGCTCAGAAGATCTTCGGTAGTCGCTGCTGGTCGGCCATCCAGCTCGATCTGATCGCGGTGAAGCGCCGACTCGACCCCAGCCCTGATTCGCTTGATCTCGCGGCCCACCCGAAGGTCACCCTCGCTTGCTGCACCGAGTATTAGCACCCGGAGCTTCTCTGGCTGCGGAGCAGGCAGTTCACGTTGGAGAGCCCGAACTGCGGTCTCGGTCGCATCGATTCGCGAGACGAGGGAAGCGCGTTCGGCTACTTCTCGACGAGCCGCGGTGCGTGATGTACGTTGCAGGCGTCTCTCGGCCGACTGGGCCTCCGACTTCTCGGCAACCTCAAGCCGCCGACGCAGCCCCTGTTCGTCCTTGGCGTAGGCCGTGGCCTTGGCCTGCCAGCTCGATGCGTCCTTGCCCGCCTTCACGGCGTCACGCTCCTCGCGCTCAGCCTCCCGTAACTTCGAGCGAGCTGTCGACTCATTCTTGGTCCGCGAGGCAGCCTGTCGCGCGCTGGCGGCGGCGGCTCGGGCTGTCGACTCGCGAGCCCGGAAGCTGCCGGCCTTCGACTCTGCGTCGGCCCGTTGCTTGCGCTTCCTTTCAAGTTGAGACCTGTATTGGTTCGCGCTCACGGTTCGCCTCCGTCGTCTGACGATACCGAAGCACCTGCCGGAGTGGCCGCTGTCCGACCTCGCTTCAGAGTCGTCACAAGGGGATCGACTTCGGGCACCCGACGGAAGGGGTCCAGCGGAGGAAGCGCCGTGGTCAGGATCAGACAGCTGTGCGCGGTTGTGTTGCGTCGGCGACGCGTCGCCAAGCGGTTCGCCACGGACCGTGCGGCGTTGATGCCCACCTGCGGTTCAGTTCTTGTTGTGGCCCAGCGATCGAGCGTGAAGGACGTCCTTCCAGTACGACTCGCGCTCCAAGACGTGAGAGTCGTCTGTACGCATCGACCAGAACTCCAGCAAAGCGAATCGCATGTTGGCGCGGAAGTAGTCTGCGCCCTTCTCCTCCAGAAGTTCCCTGAGACCGACGTTGTTCCCGTGCAGTGTCTGTGCGTACGTACTCCAACGCTGCCAGATGCCGGTGTCACCGTACGCCGACCCGACATACCGGGCGCCGGTCGTCTGGTCGTGGATGACGTAGACACCCTTCATGTACTCAAGCGCGATCCGCCAGTCAGATCGCTGCTGGCTCACGATGGCCGTGAGATCGGCGAGCGAGTGATTGATGCGGTCGTGACCCGGGAAAGGATCCCCGACGAACTCCTCTTCGAGGATCGATGACACGGTCATCTGGCCAAGGCACGACTCCATATTTCGGCGCCTCTGCCGACCAGTCACCGAAAGTCTGACGTAGAGACGGCGGACGAACGGCCCCATGAGATCGTCGCGATGGACGAGGTCGTACGAATGGGCGTGCGGCTGTGGGCGTCGTTCGATGACCTCCCAGATCCCTCCGAATAGCCACAGCGTCGCGTCATGACGATCCTGTGCGAGGGAGAAGATGAACTGCCGGTTGAAATCGTCCTTGTCAGCCCGCCACGAGTTCCATCCCTGCCAACCCAACGGGTCGCTGGCCAGCACGTCGATCGGGTATTCCTCGCCGTTGAAGACTGCGCAGTGCAGCTTGCACGTCGTCGGGTCGAGATCCGCGGGAAGGAGCGCTTCGAGCGCGATCGGCTGCATCGCCTCATCGTACGGAGTGGGCGGAAGCGGTGCCGAGGCCCACCCTCTTAAGCCTGCTAACGCTCCCTGCGGAGGTACATCTGATCGTCTACGACGATCGTCCCGATCCGCCGATCAGCGCAGTACCTCATGAGGTCCGAGGTTCGGTTGATGAATCCCAAGCCCTGGAAGTTCAAGGATGTGTTGCACAAGACGGCGTGTCTGGTTGCTTGCCCGAAAGTTCCGAGCAGCTTGTGTAGTCGAGGATTGTCGTGCCGCCAGACCGCTTGCACTCGGGCGGTCCCATCGACGTGCGTAATCGCCGGAAGGTCAGTCGAGTCGACGTGGGCGAAGTAGAGCATGTACGAGTCGGGTTCGACCGTCGTGAACCATCGATGCAGGTCTTCTCCACGGCAACAGGGAGCAATCGGCCGGTAGTGTTCGCGCCCCTTGATCTCGTTGAGACGATGGCGCATCGAGCCTTGAAGTGGACTAGCGAGAAGGGAACGGTGCCCCAGCGCGCGTGGCCCGATCTCCGATCTTCCCTGCACCCATGCAACAACCTTTCCTTGAGCGAGGCGTGCAGCAACGGCGTCGTAGTCGAGTCCCAGCGTGACCCATTCGTTCGGGTCTGGAGCTTCGTCGCGTGAGAAGTCAGGTCCGGAGAAGACGCTCCAATCCACCCTGCATGGCTCACCGGCATGGACCATCGCGTCGATAGCTGTGCCCAGTGCCGACCCTGAGTCATTCGTGCACGGCGGAACGAATACGTCCGAGAAGACGGTGGACCGCCTCCAGGCCTCGTTCCAGTCGCAGTTCAGTCCACAGCCGCCGGCGATGAGGAGCGAAGGTCGATCACCGCGGAAGATTCGTTCAGCCGCACGGTGGAATACACCAAAGATCGATTGAGATGCATAGTGAGCGGCGGCGCAGAATCGCGGATTGTCCAGTCCGCAGTCGAACAATGGTGAGCCGGCGTACTGTCCCTTGCTGAACGGGTAGAGGTGCGCAAGTCCGACGAGTTGATCGACAACAGCGCGGTCTTCGGGCAAGACGTCAAGCTCGCGACCGTACGCGGCTAGCGCCATCATCTTCCCCGCATCCTCAAGCCGGGGGTAGGGCTGCCCGGTTGGGAACGCCGGATCGGCGATCGCAAAGAGGGCGGCGTACTTACTGCCTGGATCGGACATCACGTTGAACCGCTCGATATGTTCCCCGAACTCGCGCCAGCGGTAGAACGCCCCGATGCCACCCTCCCAAACGAGGATGGCGCACTCCTCGATCGGAGCGCTCGGGTGCATGCCGGCCGTCATGAAGAGATGCGACCGTTCATGGCTTGAGGTGAACAGTTCAACCGTCTTTCCGAGGAACTTCGACCTGCGGACCGTCCCCTTCTCGAGACCGTCGTATCCAGCTCGAAATTGCCAGTACAGCCCGGGCTCCCAGTTGTGCCAGCCACCTACCGCGATCACGTCAGGGGCACTAGGCGCCGCTTCGAGTGCGGCTAGAAGCGCGTGCGGGCCGAGCTCGCTGAAGCGCGGGAACGAATCCTTCTCAGCCTCGACGGAGATGACCAGCCTTCCGTCAGCTATGTAGGTCGCCGCTCCGTCGTGTCCCGGATTCAATCCCAAGACTCTCATGGACGGCCTTCACGATCGGCAACATCGGATGAGCCCCATGACGGTTCAGAACTGGGGGTCCGATATGGCGAAGTCACGCGGACTTCGCCTAGATGAGCGTGGCAAGGCAGCGCTCGATGTCGGAGTCTGCCCGCCAACTCCGTAGAGCGAGTCGGCCACAGGTTGACGTGGAACTGCATCGGCAGCCGCGGGATCGGCGTCGGGTCCCAGTGTTCACGCCGATGGACAAGCCGTTGATCCACGAACCAGCTCACTCGCTCCGGTGTCCACTCGATCTCGTACTCATGAGGACCGTCAGCCGCGTCAAACCCGAGATCGATCGTCTCGGGGGTACCTCGATACCCGTGCTCTTGACGCGAACCGATGTCACCGGGGTTGTAGTACACGTTGATCAACATCTTCGACGTATCTCTGCCTACGAATTCAATGTCGATCTCCTGCCTGGGCGAGTTGCGATGGAGGAACATGCCGGTCACAACACCAGACACTCGTGCGGGCATAAGTACAGCGGCGAATCGCCCGTATCGGAAGGCGTCGCGCGTTGTGAGCGCCGCGGACGTGTAACTCCGCACCGAAGAGCGCTCGCGCTTGAGAACCAACCGACCCCCACCATCGGGAGTCATCTCGAAGTTCGATGGGTGGAACATCGCGAGGTTGCTGGGGAAGGTGTCGCGCCGGAGAACCCAACTCGTCCCCGGGGAGCGCATGACCTCGGACCGCGCGGTCGAGCAATCCATGGTGTCCTCGAGACTTACGCCGCGCCATTGCTGGTCGTTCGCGACCCACGGAAGCGCGTCCCACGGAAGTCTCACTCCCTGACATCTGCTGCGTTGTGGCTCCGCGAAGAGGTGGTCACTGACTGCTCGCTGCCCTTGGTCCGTGCACGTCGGGTAGGGGTCGCTGGGGTAGTCGCTCTCGAGGAACTCGGTCAATACTCGCCACATGTCGCCGTACCCGACCCGCAGAACCAGCGATCTTGAACTGTCGGCCGCGAGAGCTCGGAGAGCTTCTGGGATCGTGGAAAGCTCACACTGGATGCCTTCGAGCTGCGGCTGTATCGATTCCGCGACGCTCTCCGTGACGCTTCGGATTGGAAATATGAACTTCGCCTGCGGATAGATGCGCGCGAGCTCCACAAGTTCGACGGGACCGAGATCGCCTACGTTGACGTAGGCGTCGAAGACGCGAGGGCCACCGCATCCGAAGAGGGCGGCAGCCTCTGACGGCGGAAGTTTGTAGATGTCGCTGTAGCACCGGTACTTGAGCATCGACAACGCCATCGCAAGCGCCGTAAGGCCCGAGCCGGCCTGGCCGTATCCGAAGACCGGACCTGACACGCCTCGTCTCTCAAAGTGTTGCGGGGTGTCATCCGAGATGAGCCCGACGCGCGCGAGGATCGGGAGCGCCGAGTAGTAGTTACTCGACGGCACATCCTGTCTTTGCCTGACCACTGGCCGTTCGAGTGCGAACGCGTGGATATCGCGGAACAGGGTGTTGATCCACAGATCGACCGGCCCACGCACCGGGAGGTGATCCAAGAGGGCCTGAGCACCGGGCTTCGACAGTACGTACCCCGACATCTGCCACACTCCCCGCACGGGTTGACGAACACCCCGCTTCGTCGTCCACTCAGCCCCCGACCGTGCTTCTTCATAGGAGACAAGGAGCAAGTCGAACGCAGGTGACTGCGCCGTTCGTACAACTGACGACCATGTCCGGTCGAAGGTCCTCGAGAAGCCCGCGCTGAAGTACACGTCGTCTTCAAGAACCAAGCTGTACGGGTGCTCGCCCTCCGCGATCAGGCGCCAGACCCGTACGTGCGACAGAGCGATCGCCGTCTCCTCTGCACTCATCTCGATCGAGACGTCCGCGGGGTCCCCAATGCTCGGCGGCAGAAGGCGGCGGTCCACGAAGAGTTGATCCGCCAGTGTGTACACCGATTGCACGATCTCTGGAGACGCTTCGATTTCGTACCGAGCATCAACTGCGGCCACGCGTCGCACCAAGTCCGTGAACGGCGCGCCAGTTGCTGTGTGCAGACGGGCCAACTCTCTTTGAACCTGCTCCCATCGGTGCGTTTGGCGGTCGAGGTTCACGACGTAGATGCGGGTGACGGAGTCCGTGCCTGCGCCGAACGAAGACGGACGACCTGGCGGGAGCGCGTAGCGGGCGGCGAGCGCGGCGCGGTACAGCGCCTGTCCTACCGCACCCCTACTGCGTCTCACGCCAGCGCCAACAGGGTTTTGTGGGGGGCTTCTGGAACATCATCATCATCACTTGGTGCGACCTCCCGACGCTCGGCCTTGAGCAACGGCCGTTGGGTCGGGCTCCACGAATCATCGCAGTCCTCGCGATCCTCTCGACGAACCGTAGGCCTCATCGGCCTGGGGAAACACGCCGGCCGCCAAGTGAAGGCCTCCAACTGACGTCGCATCACCGGACTGCGGGGGCACCGAACAACGCACGACATGAATCGTCCGCCGGCGCGCCGGCGTCGAGGGCGGCCATGATGAACGCCGCGCGGAGCATGTGCGGGTGGACGTCGCCGAGACCGGCGCGCTTGCCGATCGACCGCACCCAACGATGCGCGGTGCGCCGATCGAGCCGCGCACCGTCGCNACGCTGCANGACTGGGCAGCGAGCTCAGGCATTGATAGTGCTGCTCGGACGCATCGGGTACAGCGCCGCATCGATNGCGNCGCCTTCTCCCCNACTTGCAGACTTCAGCTCAGAGAGCCGCCGGCGTGCCGAAGACCTGTACCGCAGGCTCGGCGGGATCGTGCCGNAACCGAAGCTTCGACCTGGCCACTGGGATCTCGCCNTGCACGACGGAATCGTCGTGGAACTCGACGAGGAACCGCACCCAGNGGCTCGCCGCGTTGGAAGCAGCGTGCGCTCTATGACGCGATCAAAGACATTGCCGCGCTCGAACGTTCCGGCCCTCAAGTCGCACGACTGTCAGTCTCCGACCACGTTGGCGGAGTTCGACTCGAAGAGGCGCTCCGAGGTCGTGTCGAGGTCGACCTTGATCCCGTGCGCGAGTTGATGATCAGTCGAGCCACCTAACCGGCGTTGGGTGATGCGCGCGGGTGGGATTCGGGGACGCACGATATGGGACACCTCGCCGCTCGCCGCCCGCGTACGTGCCGTTATCGCGCAACACGCCCGTCCGGCGACACGCACATTCTGTGCGTGGCGCGGATCGTTGCTTCGCGTCACCACCTACGCTCCCGGTGATGCGTGCCAAGCGACGTGCCGCACGGCCGACGGTCGGAGGGGTGGGCCGGTCTGCTCGATGTGTCGGAACGTTGATGGTCCTGGCGACCCTCGTCGCAAGCGGTGCGTGTTCCAGTAGCGAGTCGCCGGTCGCGGACTCCGGACATCGTGGTCTGGCGTTCGACACCGTGTCCGAGGTAGCCGCTGGCGGTGACTTCGCTGTTGTCTTCGAGGTGCTGTCCGAGCGCGACTTCGGATACTCCGACGTCCAACGACCCGCTGATGGATCACCGCCGTCGTCACCGCCGAGTGTCCCAGACGAGGACTACATCGGTCGAGTAGTGCACGTGGCGGTCGAGACCGTCGTCTGGTCGGACGGCGAACATGTGGCGCCCGCCGAGTTCGAGTTCGTCAACTCCGGTTGGCAGCTCCGTGACGGAGCCAGGCGAGTGCCCGCGGATTCGTCGTGGTCCTGGGTCGAGGTCGGGGAACGGTACTTCGGTGTGTTCTCCGACTTCGGCGGTGAGATCGGTCCGATGAGCATGGACGCCATCTACCAGCTCGACGGAGATCAACTCATCGAAGTGAGCGCCGTAGGTGGGCCTGACGAGTTCGAGGGAGCCACGCTCCCGGAGGTGAGCGAACTGCTGGGGCTCGCACGCGACGAGTTGCTCAACGTTGACGCGCCCTGACATCCGACGTGGGTCGACTCTGGCGGCCACACCACCGTCGACCACGCGATACGCACGGCCGAGGCGAACACACCGTCACCGATCGAATGGAGCGCATAGCCGGCGTTGGGTGATGCTCGCAGATGCGATTCGGGGACGCACGATATGGGACACCTCGCCGCCCGCGTACGTGCCGATACAGAGCGGACGGGAGAGCTCGTGTCCGGTGTTGTTCTGAGCGGCTCATCGGCCTGGAGCCGACGGCTGCCCTCCTTCACGGGTCGAGGGAGTAGAGGATTTCCTGTAGTTCGTCGGGGGTCGGAAGCGGGCCGTCGCTGGTGGATCGTTCGGCGAGGACCTCGAAGGTCCAGCCGCTGTTGCTGGCGAGTTGTCCGCGGACTTGGAGATCGTTGGTGTCGACGATGGTGATGGAGACTCGATCGTGGTTCTCGGGTTGGAGGGGTGTTCCGTCGCCCATCCTGATGACGACTGTTCGGTCGTCGGTGATCGACTCGAGGACGATCGTGGTCGGGGCCTCGGTCGCCGTTTGAGTAGAAGTGATCGTGTAGTCGAGCGTGGCAAGCCGCCCGGCGGCGAGCTGTTCGGCGAGAGAGCCGATTCGGTAGTCGATCTGGGCTGCGAGGTCAGATTGTTCGGTGTCGACGACGGTGTCGGGTGGCGCCATGGTGTCGATAGGCGCGTCGTCGATGGGCGCGGGGTGGACGGTGATGTTCATGGCCGCGGTGCTGATGATGGCGCCGGTGTCGTCGCTGGCGGTCGCGCGGACGGTGGTGGTGCCGGGTTGCAGGAAGGTGAGTCCGACCCGGGTCTTGATCTCTGGGTAGCCGTCGATCAGCTCGTTGGGTTGGATCGCAACGATCGCCGGGTCGTCGACGGTGTAGTCGAACTCGTACGGGGCGACAGCGAGTGGTGTGCAGGTCGCGGTGTCGATCATCTGGAACGTGGCGCCGTATCCCCCGACGTTCGAGTCGATCACCGGGTAGTCGGCGAGTAGCGCGATCGGCTGGGTCGGGTTGTCGCAGATCGCTGGTCGTCGGAAGGCTTCGAGGGTCATGTTCTCGATACGCAGGTTGGGGACGACGAGATCGCCGACGAAGGGGGTGCCGAGCGGGGTACGCGCGTACTGGCCGGTGACGGCGGGTTCGGTCCATTCGCCTTGGGCCTGGCCGTCGTAGGTGCCGATCTCATTGATCCACCAGTCGATTCCGTCTGACTGGAAGTAGAGGGAGATGCGCTGCTCGACAGCATTGTCGTGCCAGGTCAGTTCGAGTGTCGTGTACTCGTTCGGCATACCTGGGTCGCTGTTCACGTCGAGGTCGTCGGTTGGCACCCAGCTGCGGTCAGCGGTGATCACTTCGATCGAGGCGGCGTCCATCTTCACGGTCGGCGTCTCGAAACTGAACCCGTCCGCAACCGGCGCGGTCGGAGGCTGCGCTGCTGGCTGGATGGGCTCGTTGCTGCGGTTGTTGACCGCGATGAGGCCCCCGACACCAGCGATCATGATGGCTGCGGCGGCGACTGCGACGAACCTGGGTTGGTTGGTCGCACGCCTTGGCTGCAGATTGTCGAATCTTGGTGGTGCGGGAGCGGCTCGATCGAGTTGATCGAGCATCTTGTGGATCTTGGTGTCGAGATCGGTGGTCGAGTTCATGACAGCAGCTGCTCCAGTCGGGTGCGTGCGTTGGTGAGTTCGCGTTCCACGGTCCGCAATGAAGTGTCGAGGATGTCGGCGACCTGGTGTGGGGCCAGGTCCGCCCAGTAGGTGAGGTAGACCACCGCGCGCTGGCGGACGCTGAGCCGCTTCAGCGATCTCAACACATCGGGATCGAGACCACGCTCCGTTTCGATGACGTCTCGATCGACGACTCGCAGTTCGCGTCGCTGTCGCCTCGATGCGGTGCGGCGCGACTTGTGCGCTTCGTTCACCAACATCCGGTACAAGTAGGCGCGCCGGTTCTCGACTCGCGACCAACGCGATGACGAGATGGCTTTTGTCACAGCCGTTGCAAGCAGGTCTTCCGCGTCCGACGGTCCCACCAGAGATGTAGCGAAGCGGATCAGCTCCGGTGCGAGCCGGACATACAGCTCCTCGTCAGACTCCTCAGCGACCGTCGGCACCGGCTCGACGCGAGGTTCCGAGTCACCGGGTTCGGTGTCGTCGGTCCCTGTGTCGTTCCCGACTACGGCGAGGTTCGGTTGTCCGATGATCACGTTGGTATGACCCCGCCGGCGACTGTTCACCGCCACATTCTTTCCGACGAACCGATTCCTGACGACGAAAAGAAGGTTCAACCAGGGCCAGCACACGGTTGGACCGATCAACTCTGTAGCGGAAATGCTGACTCCAGCCGATCAACCGAACAATCTGGAGCACCATGCCGAGCGCGGACGTGCCGATCTCGGACGGGTCAGGTGAGGGTTGATCCGGAACATTCGGATCGGTCGTCGGTTCCGAGAACGGCCGTCAGCCGCCTGGTTGCACGGCGTAGGGCGTGTCGCCGGATCCGATGATGAGGAATGCGGTTGCTCCGGCCGCCATTGGTGCGTCAGGCACGAACTGTGGGTCGAGGTCTCGGGCGGCGAGGTTCATTGCGGCGGCCAGGGTCTGTGCGGCCGCGATGTCGTCCGGATTGCCTGGATCCCGCGGCATCACGAAGGACTCCTCGGACTCTGCGTCCGCCTCGAAACTTACGCCACCCAGTTCCTCAGCGCACAGCGCCATGGCGCGTGCGCTTGCGCCAGCGTCGACACAGATCACCGAGCCGGGTTGCACGATCGTCTCGGCGGGTGACGGGATCGTGGTATCGGTTGGGATCGTGGTATCGGTTGGGATGGTCGTTGGTTCGGTCTGATCGATCGAGGGGTCGGTGTTCGCTGTCGCCGATGCTGGCGACGTCGTGCCTCCCTGTCGTGTCGACCAGACGAGACCGGCTCCGCCAACTGCGACGAGCGTTGCGGCGGCGGCGGCAAGAAGCCACGATCGGCGGTGGGGCGGACGCGGTGCAGTCGCTCGTAGCAGCACGGTGTCGTTCAGGATCTCCTCGAGTCCGTCCTCGATGACGACGTCTGAGGCTCGACGCTCGAGTGCTGCGGTGAGGTCGCGGGTGATGGCGTTCATGACAACTCCTTCTTCATCTGGCTGAGGGCGCGGTGGATCCATGGGCCGACCGAGCCCGTCGGCACCCCGAGGGCGTCGGCGATCTCACGTTCGGACATCTGGGCGTAGAACCGGAGGATGACGGCAGCTCGCTGATTGAACGGCAGTCGCCCGACGACGTCGAGCAGCACTTCGTCCTGAGTCGTCGAAGCCTCTGGTGACTGGAGTCGTTCGCGGAGACGAATCTGCCGGGTTCGGTCCCTCCCGACGGCTCGACAGCCGTTGAGGACCGCTCGATTCAGGTACGGACCCGGCTCGTTGATCGAACTCCAGGACCGATACATCGCCGTGAGCGCGTCGTGCACGACATCGTTCGCTGCATCATCGGATCCGAGCATCAGCGCTGCGCGACGGACTTGCTCCGGCTGTTCAGCGCGGTAGAAGTCGATGAACGCTTGGTCTCCCCGGCTGCCGGGCTTCCTTGACCAGTCGGGCTCAGTCATTCCGTTCTCGATCATCGCTCCCATCACATACTCCATGCAGAAGCTTCGCGATCTCATACGGAAAGCTCGCCGGTGACGACGAGTGCAGCTGAACTCGTGTGGGCCGTCCCACCGGGACAATGCGCGTCCCAGCCGCAGAGGTCGCTGCATACGAGATCAGCGCATCGAGGTGCCGATCCCGGACGGGGCCTGTTGGCGAGGGAGGAGCGCCATGGCTGTGTTGCTGTCAGGTGCAGCGACCGATGATCGGTCGAAGCAGCCCGCACCGTTCTGCTCGGGACATGCCGTCGAACCTTGCGCCGTGGCGTTGGCGGGGCTGGACTGGGTTCGGAAATGTGGGCTGCGATTCGTTGGAACCGGATGGGAGGGTCGGACGCCAGTACCGATGTGAGTCCAGTTGAACAGCCGGTTGAGGCCTTCCGAGCCGTCGTCGGGCGGGAAACGTTCGTTGACGTCTACGACGCTCGGTATCGGTCCATGGTCCAGATTGCCCGGTTGACGACTGGTTCCGACGACGTTGCCGAGGAACTCGTGCAGGATGCGTTCGTCGACCTGTACCGCCGGTTCGACACCATCGACTCCCCAGCCGCGTATCTGCATCGAGCAGTCGCCAATCGATGCACGTCGTGGGTTCGTCGCCGCGTCACCGAACGCCGGTACCACGAACGAAGTCGCGTCGACGTCTCGGCATGGTCTGACCCGGACACGATCGCCGTGATGGACGCAATTGGCAGGCTTCCGATCCGTCAACGAACCGCCGTCGTACTTCGATACTTCGCAGATCTGAACGAAGCCGACATCGCCGCCGCGCTCGACTGTCGGCCTGGCACCGTCAAGTCGCTGCTGTCGCGCGCCCGCACCCAACTCGAAAAGGAACTCACCGATGAGCACTGACCTCGACACGCGCATTGCCGCGGCACTCCGCGACGCCGCCAACACCGTCGACACCGCGCCCGACGCGTTCAACGCCATCGTCGAGCGCGCCGGCACGACGGCAGCACCTCGACGCCATCCGTGGCAGTGGGCGGTCGCCGCCAGTGTCATCGCTCTCGCGAGCACGGCGGCGGCGTTCTTGTTCACCAGATCGGACGAGCCCGACTCCGGGCCGCCAATGATCGCCATGGGCCCGGCCCTCGGCGTCGGCACTGGTGCCCT
The DNA here is from genome assembly GCA_002698945.1 of Acidimicrobiaceae bacterium. Classification (GTDB taxonomy): domain Bacteria; phylum Actinomycetota; class Acidimicrobiia; order Acidimicrobiales; family Ilumatobacteraceae; genus Ilumatobacter. Next base: position 5,647 of record NZZV01000216.1, on the reverse strand, counting down.
CGTTGAGGACTGCGGGCTCGTCGACGACCGTCCCGCGACCGCCGAGCAAGCCAGCCGCGTCGCGTTTCTGCCGGCCGAGCTCCCGACCGGCTACGAGCTCGTCGAAGCACCAAGCGACTACTCGAACGCTGTCCCACCGACCGCCCAGGTGCAGCAACGCACCCCGTCGTCGCTCGAGTGCTGGACGGCGAGTCGCAGCTTCCTCGACCCCGACACCGGAGGAATTCTCACGGCTGTGATCGCCCGGCAGGGCCGACACATTCGCTGGGACGAGTGCCAACTCCCGGATGGCTATCTCCCCGCAGAGTGCGTCGACATCAACGGCGACCCTTCCGGCGTGCTCACCCACGAAGGGAGCCGAGCCACCGTCAGTTGGGTCACCGAGGACGCTAACCACGCCTACGTGTCCGCGTACGGACTCACCTCTGAGCAGCTGATTGATGCGGCCAGGAGCGTGTCGTTCGACGGCACGGACGTCTTCATCGACGCGCCCGCCGGCATGCAACAGATCGACGAGCGGCCGAGGATGAACCTGTACAACGCCGAGTTCACCCGCTACAGCGCGACATTCACGAACGGTGACCCGACCGACGATGTCACCCTCACGGTTGTGACATGGAGTGACATGACCGTCTACGAAGTCGGGCCGGCCGCGAGCGTTTACGTGAACGGCGTGCCGGCGCTCGTTGTCACGACCGGAGGACCGGAGACCGGCATCACCAGCTGGCAGCAGATTCCCGGCACCAACGACGCCATCGTCGACCTCGAACCAAACCAACCGCCGCCATCGGCGTACATGACCTGGACCGACGGCGGGCTGACCTTCACCCTTACCGGGCCCGACGCTCCGACGGTCACCGCCGTCGCACAGCAACTCCGCCCCGCGTAGCCCTTCGACGAGGCCCGCGAGCCCGTGCGCTCAGAAGATCGCGAACCGCCCCGATCGATGCGCGTCCGCTGTCCGGCAGGTCGAGCGGTAGGCCGGCTGCCGAGTTGGCAGCAGTCGGTGATCGCGAGTTTCGAGTAGGCCCAGCGCCAGGAATGCTCAGCGTATGCGCCGGGCTCGTTGGTGCCCGATGGCGCTGACGTGGCGTGCGTTGGACGTGTCCAGCCTTCTACCACGCAGGCCCTCGTACGTGGGGTGTGGTGCAGACTGCACTCGCGTTGCCTTACAGGGGTGAGATGGACGTCAGCATTGAGCCAGTGACCGAGGTCGTCGAGGACGAGTTCTCGTCGTGGTTCGCCTTGGCTGAACCGCGTTTGCGGGCCGCGCTGGTCGCCGAGTTCGGAGCTGATCTCGGACGCGACGCGACCGCTGAGGCTGTTGCCTACGTGTGGGAACACCGTGATCGCGTGCTCGGTCTGGCAAACGCGACGGGTTACGCGTTCCGTGTCGGACAACGATGGGCACGTCGACAGCGCTCTCGCCGGCGCGCCGGCTTCACCGCCGACGACACGACTCACAGCAGCCCGGGGTTCGAGCCTGCCTTGCAGCGTGCATTGGCTGGCCTGTCGACTCGGCAGCGTCAGGTCGTGGTGCTGTGCGTCGGCTATGGCGTCACCCACGCCGAGGCGGCGCAGATGTTGGGCATCTCACGCAGTTCGGTGCAGAACCACGCCGAACGAGGACTCAGACACCTACAGAACGAGGTTGGGACATGAACGCACTCGACGAACGAATCCGTCACCACATCGATGCGCTCGCCGCACCCGTCACGCTCGACGAGATCATCGATCCGAGCCCGGTGTTCAGGCTCGATCAGCAACCGGGCCGCCGCCGACCGACACGTTTCGTGATGTCCGCGGCGGCCGTCGTGATCGCAATGGTGGGCGTTGGCGGCATCGTGGCCATTCGTGTCGCCCAACCGGTCACCGAATCCCGTTCCGACCAGACGTCGGTGACCGAGGTGTCCGCCGCCGACACTGTCCCGGGTCCGGAATCGACGCCCATGATCGAGGCGGTCGAGGCCGACGTTCCGGTGTACACCGCCGACGCGGCGATCCAACCGCAAGAACTCATCGAGACCGATACCGACTGGAACCGCATCGAACACGACGGGTTCGAAGCGGCGATCGCGTCGTGCATGGACGCTGCGGGATTCAGCTATGTCTCGAGACCGTTCGAGTCGGGGCCGTCAATCCCCGCCGTGCGCGACGAGAGCTACCGTCGCACCTACGGCTACAGCGTCCCAGCATCCGCTTTCGACGCCGATGCGTGGGCACGATTCGAAGCCCAGCTCGACGACCCCAGATTCAAGACGACGTTCATGGGCGATGGCGACGAGCAGGCCGGCGGATGCCAGATCCAAGCACTCCATCAGCTCTACCCACCCAACGGCTGGCGCGTCCCACCGAACAACGACCAGTTCCTCGACGCACTCAACGACTGGTACACCTCAATGCAGGACGACCCGTTCCTCGTCGCTGCGCAGCAGGACTGGTCGAACTGCATGACCGACCTCGGCTACCGCGACACCAACGGCGACCCGTACCCGGCACCTGACGCCCTCGCGATGCACATCCTTCAGACGGAACACGCCGGTCAGAACGAAGAACCCCCCACACCCTCCGAGATCGCCGCTGCGGTCGACGACTGGACCTGCCAGCGACACGTCGATTTCGTGAATCGCTGGTACGGACGCCAACAAGAACTCACCGCCGACTTCGCCAGTGCGAATAGCGACCTCATCTCCTCCATCCTCGCCTGGCAGGCCGCAGTCGCCGACCGCGCCCAAGCCGCCACCGCCAATCTCGACAATCCATAACCGCCGGCCGGAACCGGGGCCGCCGTTCCAGCGGGCGCGCGGTCTTCCGAGTCGCCACGTCTGGTGGGATCGGGACCGGCCTAGGCCCGGGTGAATCCCGAGCCGCCCAGCCCGCCGACCTCCCATGCATAACGGCATCGGCCCAAGGGCGTGAAGCCCACTCAGGAACCGGCATTCTGATTACGGCCGACCGTCCCGTATCGCGCGGCCGATCACCGGTGTAGCGCGTCACCTATGTGCCGGTAGGGGCGTTGTCCACCGCCGAGCCATCGAGCCAATTTGGCCGTTCGCTCCTCCGCTTCCGATCGTGCGGGGGCGGGCCGCGAGTTCGCGCAGCGCAACGATGCGGTAGTGGGGTCGCGGCGACGCCCGCACGCGCCGTACGGCGCCTGCAACTGGTAAGCCATCCGACGACGTGTCGATGACGGGTGGTGATCGGGGTGGTAAATGGGGTGGTGGCCACTGGACGGTGGCCCGATGAGCACAACCCTTGCCAGCTCCAAGGGCACCGAGCAGCGACCACTCCTCCTGCTCACCGTCGCGTCCGTGAGCCCAGTCGCCCAGCCGATGACGGTCGAGATCGGTAGCTGACCGTGACGGCCCCTCGCGACAATCTCCCCGCGGCGAGCCCGCAATCTTGCTACCCGAGCGCCTTCTGGCGTGATCGGGATCGAGAGAACCGCCGAACGACGTTCGCGCTGCCGACACATCACTTCCTTTCCGATGACATGTGGGCACTCTCCGACAACCCGAACTTCGAGTGGTTCTGCCTCCGCGCCCATCTCGTCGACGACTTCGAGCCTCTGTCCGGAGGGGCGCTCGCCCTCGCTGTCCACGACGCCGAGGGGCACGAGGCCGCAACGAACGACGACTTCGACACGGTCGACGGGGTGAGCGTCAAGTTCCAGACGCACGAGGTCGGTGACCCGCCTCTGTGGAGATGCGACTGGCAGCGCAGCCTCCGCGAACCCTTCGGCATGGGATTGGCCGGCGCCTACACTCGAGATTTGCTCGCGGAGTTCCAACGCGCCGACATCCTCCTCCTCGTCACCGTCCAGTGGTTCGAGATCTGGCAGATGGACCACGTGTTCGCCGTCATCCCGAACGACCGAGACTTCTGGCTTGAACGTGAGCCGCCCGAGCACGACCACCCGATCCCATGACTGGACGAGCCGACTCATCACAGACGGTCGAGGTGGCCGGTGCGGCCGAGCTCCGACCGCTTCTGGTCACGTCCGCCGAGGCAGCGCGCATTCTGTCGATCGGCCGAACCGCCGTCTACCACCTGATCTGGAGCGGCGAGCTCACAGCCGTCCACATCGGCCGCAGCGTCAGGATCTCCGTCCACGAACTCGAGACCTTCGTGCAAAGGCGACTCGAGGTCTGAGGGCCAGGCACCTGGCTCAGTGATCGCAGCTACTCGTCGCAGCCGAGGCGCTTCATGGCTTCGCGTGCGTACTCAGTCACCTCAACGAGGTCGGACACCTCGTAGTCACAGAGGCACGCACGCAGTCCTCGACAGTCGGCCAGGCATCCGCAAACCGGTCGATCTTGGACCGTCGAGCCTGGTCTGCCGCGTTCCGGTCGAGCTCTGTCGCTGACTCTCCGAAGTTGCATCCAGTCATGAGCATCGCCACCGGCTACCGCCTTCGTGTTGTCCTCCCGTCGATCGGCCGTTGTCGCGGCCTGTATGTGACGAGGCCAGCTGATCCTGCCAGACCCTGCCGAGAGTGCCGCCTACACGTCGATGGACGCCGGGCGGTCGCGGAGCGCTACGCGAACGCGTACCAAACGCGTACCAGACACGACGAAAGCCCTGGCTGACGGCTTCGCGATGCCATCTACCAGGGCTTTTTCGTGGGCGTACGAGGAATCGAACCTCGGACCTCCACCGTGTCATGGTGGCGCTCTAACCAACTGAGCCATACGCCCGTAGCGGATGGGTACGTTACCAGTGCCGACCACCGCGTCACACCCCGCACGCCGCAGATCTGCGAACGGGCGCGACCGAGCACCGGTCGAGGGCTGCTTCGGTGGTCCGGGATCTACGTCGGGGCGGGATCGGGCCAGCTGACGACCAGCCACTCCCAATCGACTCGCCCCATCAGCGGGGGTCGGTAACCAGGCTCCGGCACTTCGAGCCGGGTCGGTGGTTTCGGGGCCCCGCAGGGCTCGAGTTGTCGACCCGACTCGTCGGTGAAGATCAAACCGGTCGGCTCGTCGGCGTTGCCGGTGATCCCGAGACGACCCTGGTGGTGCATCCGATGATGCTTCGGGCACAAGGCGACCAGATTCCACGTGTCGGTCGGCCCACCGTTGATCCAGTGGATGATGTGGTGGATCTCAGTGATGCGGTCGTGGTTGCACCCCGGCGTCCGGCATCCGCCATCGCGGAGCAGGACGACCTTGCGGGTGTGTTCGGGGACGATGCGCTGCGACCGGCCGAGGTTGAACGGCACACCGTCGCGCTCCCACACCGGCTGGATCAGACCGTCGCAGCACACCTTGTCGCGCACCGAGTCGGGCATGCGAATGCCCGACGCCAGGGCCGACTCACCGGTCGCCGCTTCGAGGTGGAGCCAGACCTTGCTGCGGTCGCGCCGCAGCGGCGACTCGATGCCGTCGGCGTACCGCTCGAAGATCTCCCGGAGGCAGTCGGCCTGGCTGATCTGGCGCTGGCCACGATTCCACAGTTCCTCGTTGGCGTGGAGCATCGCCGCATTCATCATCGAGCCGGTAGCGAGGTCGAACTCGCCGCGGATCTGCCAGCGGTGATCGTCGGTGACCCCAGTCGACACACGGTCGGCGTCGGACCGGCCCGCGTCGTCGGGCTCGGGCGCAGGTTCGTCCGCGTCACCGGTGTCGTCGTCGGCCCCGTCTTG
>NZZV01000215.1 GCA_002698945.1 Acidimicrobiaceae bacterium | reverse complement strand
ATCTACGACACCTGACCCGCGTCACCTCCGGCACCTGACCCGCGTCACCTACGACACCTGACCCGCGTCACCTCCGGCACCCTGACCCGGTTCGGTTGTTAGGCGTGGGAGGTGGCTTGGGACTTGGCTCGTTCTCGCCTCAGGGCGAGCTCGACGAGGGCGATGAGGCCTTGTTTGGCGTCTTGGCGGTCTCGGGCGTCGCAGTAGAGCATCGGCACGACTTCGTCGACCTGGACAGCTTCGCGGACGGCGTCGATCGGGTGGGTGCGTTGCCCGTCGAACGGGTTGACCGCCACCACGAACGGGACGCTGCGCGCCTCGAAGTAGTCGATCGCCGGGAAGCAGTCGCCGAGGCGGCGGGTGTCGGCCAGCACGACCGCACCGATGGCGCCGCGGGACAGTTCGTTCCACATGAAGTGGAATCGTTCCTGGCCCGGTGTGCCGAACAGGTACAGGACGATCTCCGGGGTGAGCGAGACCCGCCCGAAGTCCATCGCGACCGTGGTGGTCTGCTTCGTGGAGACCTGGGAGAGGTCGTCGTGCGTGGCCGAGGCCGACGTCATCGTCGCCTCCGAACGCAACGGTTCGATCTCCGAGATCGTGTTGACGAAGGTCGACTTGCCGACGCCGAATCCGCCGGCGACGACGATCTTGACCGGGATCTTCCCTCCGGCCTGCGGCGTGGAGGTCTGGTGGTTAGAGGTTGCGGACACCGTCGAGCACCCTTTCCAAGAGACTGCTGAAATTCTGGGTCGTCTGGGGCACGTGGAGGACCACGGCGCCGTCGTCGACGAGGTCGGCCACGAGCACGCGGGCGACGCCGATCGGGAGTTCGAGCCGGGCCGCGATCTCGATCAGCGCCGTCGGCGTCTGGACGAGTTCGATGAGCCGTGCGGCTTCCCAGCGGTACGCGCCGACCAGTTCGTCGGCACGATGACTCGCTTGGATCTGGGCTTCGAGACTGATGTCGGTCTCGGCGCCCGTCCGTCCGCCGGTGATGGCGTACGGGCGGATCAGCCGGCCGGTCTCGTCACCCTCGTCGTGATCGACGTCGTCGAAGTCGACGTCGAGGGTGTGGTCGTTGGTCATGATCGGTCACCCCCGTGACAACATGAGACACTTCAGCTCTTCACGGACCTCGGGCGTCAGCACTTCACCGGCTCGTTCGGCGAACACGGCCATCTCGTAGCCGATCGTGCCGATGTCGGCGTGCTTGGTCGTGACGACGCACATGAGTGAGCCGTCACGGATGCCCGTCACGAACATCCAGCCGTTCTCCATCTCGATGATCACGTTCTGGACGGCGCCGGCGCCGAAGCGGCCGGCCGATCCGTACGCGAGACCGATCATCCCGGAGGCGACGGCGGACAGTCGTTCGCTGGCTTCTCGGTCGACGCCGTCGGACACCGCCAGCGGGAGTCCGTCCGATGAGACCACGACCGCCTGTCGAACGGCGGCGACTTGCTGGACGAAGCGTCCGACGAGCCAGTTGAGGTTGTCTGCAGCATTCATCAGCGATCCCCTCCGAGATCAGGGTGGTCGTGACCAGCGGTCTGGTCGTCGTGGGTGAGTGAGTCGGTGCCGAGGGCCGAGCGGAACTCGGTTTGGAAGGCACGGAGCCGGTCGCGGAGCGCTTCCGGGTTGCCGGCGGCGGTCGTGGCGAGGGGTTCCTCGACCGGTCCGGTGGGCTCGGGTCCGCGGGTGCGGGTGGGGAGATCGCCGTTGCCCGGGTTGTGGTTCGCGGCGGCGTCGAGGCTGGCGGCGAGTCGGTCGGGGCCACCGTCGGGACCGGTGCCGGGCGTGCGGGTGGGCAGGCTCGGGGTGAGGTCGCGCGGGGCGGGTTCGGGTGCCCGCTGGGCGGTGCTCGGGGCGACCGGCCGCTGTGACGGGTTGGTCGCCGTGTTCGGCGGTGCGGGCGGGATGTCGAACTCGCCGACCGGGGCCGCCGTCGGGGGTGGCAGGGTCGGGGCGTCGAACGTGATGCCGCCGCGTTGGGGTGTGGGGGGTTCGGCCGCGTCGTCCTCGCTGACCTGGTCGAGCAGGTCGGACAGGTCGAGTCCGTAGGACGGGGTGGGGGCTGGGTCGGTTGCTTCGGTCCGGGTCGGGTGATCTTCGGAAACGCCGACTTCGTCGTCGTTCCCTGCGACACCCGACCCGCTGGCGTCTGCGTCGGGGGTGGTCCGGACGTCGGCAGCGTGGTCTGCTGCCGCGTCCGGAACCGTTCCCGCCGTGATCACGGGGCTGTCCGACTGGTCGGCGTCGTTGGCGACGTCGTCGGTCAGCTGGTCCGCGTCATTGTCGGTGGTGGTGGCGGCGGCCATGCCGTTCTGGAAGGCCGCGAGGTTGAGCGACATCGCTCGCCAGTCGGAGACGGCGACGGGGCGTTCGTCCTCCGGGTCGTAGATCGCCGGTGGCGCTACCTCGACCACGGGTTCGAGGGGTTCGGCCGGTTCGAAGGCTTCGTCGACGGGGGCACCGGTGGTGTCGTCCCAGGCGACCATCTGCTCGGTGTCGGCAACGCCAGGCACCTCGGGAGCGATAGCAGGAGCAGCAGCGGGAGCAGCGGCAGCGGCGACAGGCATCGGTTGGTCGGCGTCGATGGGGCCGAACAGGGCCGGCGGGATCAGGACGTCGACGATCAGGCCCGGGTTGCCCGAGTTGAGGGTGACGCGGATGCCGTGCTTGTTGGCGAGCAGCGACACGACCGACATGCCGAGCGTCGACTCGACGGACAACCCGACGACNGGCGGNTCACGCAGCAGCTCGTTGAGCTGCTTGAGGCGTTCGGTGCCGATACCCACNCCACTGTCGAGGATGCGGATCATGTAGCCGGTCTCGGTGAGGCGGCCGCCGACGCGCACGTAGCTGTCGGGCGGGCTGAACGAGGTGGCGTTGTCGAGCAGTTCGGCGAGGAGGTGCGAGATGTCGGCGACGACGTTGCCGCGCACCTGGAGCGACTCGAGCGCTTCGATCTCGATGCGGCGGTAGTCCTCGACTTCGCCGATCGCGGCGCGCACGACGTCGTCGACCTCGGTGGCCTTGACCCGGCGACGCTTCGGTTCGGCGTTGGCGAGCACCAGCAGCGATTCGGAGTTGCGGCGCATGCGGGTGGCCATGTGGTCGAGCTGGTAGTAGTTCGACAGCACTTCGGGGTCGTCGACCTCGGCTTCGAACTCGTCGAGCATGGCGAGCTGGCGGTCGATCAGGGATCGGTTGCGGCGGGCCATCGTGACGAAGATGTCGGACACGCCGCGGCGCAGCACCTCGACCTGTTCGTGGGCCACGTCGACGAGGGTGTCCTGCAGTGCGTTGAACGACTCGGCCAGCTCGTTGAGTTCGTCGTTGCCGCGGGTGGGGATCGGGTCGATCTCGGGCAGCTTGCCCTTGCCCTTCGGGTCGCGGATGGCGGTGACGAGGGCGGGCAGCTGTTCGGTGGTGACCTGGTTGGCGCCGTCGGCGACGGCCCGGATCCGCTTCGTGATGGAGCGGGCGATCAGCCAGGCGATCAGGACGGCGATGGCGGCGACGGCGAGCACGACGCCGGTGCGGCGGAAGGTGTCGGTGCGGGTGGCGGCGGCTTCGGCGTCGGCCCGCTCGACGATCGAGCCGGCGACTTCCTGCTGGTATCCGACACCGCTGCCGACGAGGGCGGCGAACTCGGTCGGGTCGTATGTGGCGTCCTGGCCGGCCTGCAGCGAGCGGATCGTGCTGTCGAGCTGCGACCGTTCCCGGGCGACGGCGGTGGTGAAGCCGGCTTCGCGGAACGTGGAGCGCCAGTCTTCGGGGGCGATCGCCTCGAACTCGCCGAGCACCGTCTCCAGTTCGGCGAACTGGTTGCGGGCGCTGGTGAGCGGGGTGAGGTCGGCCGGTTCGGCCTGCCAGGTGGCGATGTCGTGGAGGATGATGTCGCCGGCGAGTTTGGCTTCGGCCAGCTTCACGACGGCGAGCAGCTCACGGCCGAGCTCGGGGTCGCCGGCTTCGGAGGGGAGCAGCTGGCCGACGGCGACGAGCTCGCGGCTCGCCTGGGCGTAGGCGTCGGCGGGGTCGATCTCGACCTGGAGGTCGGGGGCGATCGTCACCATGTCGAGGTTGCGTCGGGCGGCCGACAGCGACGAGCGACTGGACGTGATGTGGTCGCCGGCGGCTTCGGCGGCGCCGAGCCCGGCCGCTTCGTCGCGCAGGGCGTTGATGGCGGCGTCGGTCGTCCGGCGGGCCGAGGCGTCGCCGGCCATCGTCGGGTCGGCTTCGTTCTCGATCGCGTTCAGCGCTGCGGTGAGCGGCTGCCACATGGCGCCGAGGTCGGCGCCGTTCTCGGCGCTGTCGATGTCGGCGAGGTCGCTGCGCACGGTGAGTGCGAGGAGCGCGGCGACGGCGATGACCAAGGGCAGGGCCGCGACGAGCATCTTCGTCGAGAGTTTGAGGCGTCGCATGATGTCCGGTGTCCTCCGTGGATGTGTCCGTCCGACGGCCCGCTGGCCCTGATCGACCCCTCTGGCCACCCCCGTGACCGGGCGGTGACGCCGTGTGGTCGATGGTGTGGTCAGCGGTGTGGTGGCCGCGGTTTCGTTGTTGCCGTCGCACTCCTATCGGGGGGTCCGTGCAGTATCTTGAGGAAATGCGGACACTCGGATGACAAGAGTGCGAGCATGGGGAAACGTCACGGATCGGCGGAGACTCCAGTGATCGGTTCATCTCCCGCCCGGGGAGATCGACGGAACGTCTGTGGTCTCTCAAGCTTCCCGAAGCTTCGGCCGATACTCGACGTGGACCTCGAACGGGTTCGCCGGGAGGCGTGCCCAGACTGCACGAGACAGCAAGCGTTGGGACAGAGGAGGCGGTGCTTCCTCGGCCCCGATGGGGTTCGCCGCCACGATCCTCGTGGCGGTCCAGCGGGAGGATCGTAGGTACATGACATCGGAGATCGACGAGTTTCGGACGAGCCTCGTGGCCGCCGTGCAGGCCGAGCTCGAACGTCACGCGTCCGCGGTCGTGGCCGAGGTCGATCGTCTCCGTGACGAGAGCCGTCGTGAGCGCGAGGAGCTCCGTGCCGAGTTCACCGGTCACGTCGCCGAGCTGGCTCAGGCGATCGAGCAGGCCCAGGCCAAGGCCGATCAGCGGCTCGACACTTACAAGACCCAGTTCGAGTCGCGTCTGGCCGACGCCGATCAGCGTCAGACCCGCCGTCTCGACGAGGTGACCGCTGGTCTGCAGGGGATGGTCGCCGCCGAGGCGCGTCCGATCCTGGCCGATCTGCGGGAGGAGAACGAGGCGCTCGGGCGCCGGGTGGAGGGGCTCGACACGAACCTGCGCAAGTTCGACGAGCAGGCGGCCCGCATGGTCACCTATTTCAATGATGCCACCACCCAGATGGAGGCACGCCAGGACGAGTTGGCCGAGAAGCTCGAGCTCGACATGGCGAGCAAGGTCGACGATCTGACGCGGCTGGTCGGGGAGAACGACTCGGCGGTGCGCAAGTTCCAGAACGAGGTCGGCCAGTCGGTCACCCAGCGTCTGAACGACGCGGAAGATCGTTTCAACAACCGTCTCCTCGCGGCGCAGAGCCGGATCGAGGAGGAGTCGGGGCAGAAGATCGCCGAGATCGATCTGCACGTGAGTCGGGTGAGCACCAACCTCGACGAGTCGCTCGCCGTGATGAACGACCGCCTCGCCGCCGTCGACGATCGCTTCGTCGAGTACGAGCGCCAGATCAAGGCGCTCGAGGACCAGATCGAGGGCATCGACCAGGACGCCCTCGACGACCTGAAGGACAAGATGTCGACCGCCGCCGGTGAGGCGATGCTGGTCCGCATCGAGATGGAACGGCTCGAAAAGAGCGTCAACGATCGCACCGACACGTTGTCGGTGCGCATGACCGAGGTCGAGACGGCGTTGCAGGACCAGGTGATGGACGTGTCCACCGCGGTGCAGCTCGATCGGCTCGAGGAGATCGAGCGGGCCCTGGCCGAGCTCGACCCGACCCAGTTCGTCCGTGCCGACGGGGCCGATCCGACGATCACGCCACCCGAGTCGTACGACGACGACGGCAATCCCACCTACCAGCCCGGGCCATCCGGCGGGGCCGGCGGGAACGAAGGATTTGAGAACGGCAGCCGAGCTGCCGATAGTTCGTTCGAGCCCGATCTTTCGGCGATCGTCGCGAGCGACGAACGGGGCTCGACCCACAGCAACTCCGACCAGACGAATTCAGACCACGGCAACAGCGAAGAGAACACGGACACCTGATGGCGCTGCGCAGCAAGTCCAAGGACGACAAGAAGGCACCCGACGCCGCTGACGCGCCTGCGCCGCGTGGTCCGGGCGAGGTGCCGCAGGGTCCGTCGGTCGAGGAGTGCGTGGCGGTCGGCCAGGCGCTCGTGCAGGGCGGCTCGATGCCGGGAGAACGCCTGACGGAGGCGTTGGCCGACGGTGAGGGCGACCTCTGGAAGTTCGGCAACCTCGTCCTCACCAAGTACGGCGTCGGCCGTTCGGAGTACGCGCAGGCGCTCGGCGCCGCGTGCGGGCTGCCCGTCGCCGACGCGAAGCGCGATCCCGACAAGGAGTTGGCGGCCAAGGTCGACGAGAAGACGGCCCGCAAGTTCTTCTTCATCCCCTTCGCGGAGGAGGGCGGCAAGCTCGTCGTCTGGGGCGCCGACGTCTCCGAGAAGCGCCGCACCGACGCCGAGGCGGCGTCCGGGCAGCGGTTCGAGTGGTACGCGACCGACCCCAAGACGGTGTCGTCGCACATGGAGCAGATGTGGCGTTCCGACGCCGACATCGGCCGGTTGGTCGCCAGCTTCCAGGACGCCGACGCCGCCAGCCAGGCCGCGGACGACGCGGTCAACGAGGTCAGCCTCGACGATCAGGCACCGGTGGTGCAGCTGGTGTCGCGCATCGTCGGCCAGGCGTTGCGCGACCGTGCGTCCGACATCCACATCGAGCCGCTCGACCGCGACGTGCGGGTGCGGTACCGCATCGACGGTCAGCTGGTGGAGGCGGTGCGCCTGCCGCACTCGGCCCACAACCCGCTGGTGTCGCGCCTCAAGATCATGTCGACGATGAACATCGTCGAGAAGCGTGCGCCGCAGGACGGCCAGTTCTCGACCACGGTCGACGGTCGCCCGCTCGACGTGCGCGTGTCCACCGTCGCCACCGTGTTCGGTGAGAAGGTCGTCATGCGTCTGCTCGACAAGAGCAAGTCGATGGTGGGCCTGAACGAGCTCGGCATGCCGCGCGAGACCTACAACGCGTTCTCCAAGATCGTGCACCAGCCCTACGGCATGGTGATCTGTGCGGGCCCGACCGGTGCCGGCAAGACGACGACCCTGTACGCGACCCTGCTCGAGATCAACTCGACCGGCAAGAACGTCACCACGATCGAAGACCCGGTCGAGTACGTGTTCCCCGGCATCAACCAGGTCGGTACCAACGAACGTGCCGGCCTCACTTTCGCCACCGGCCTCAAGGCCCTCCTCCGCCAAGACCCCGACGTCATCCTCGTCGGTGAGGTCCGCGACGCCGACACCGCCCGCATCGCCGTGCAGTCGGCGCTCACCGGCCACTTCGTGCTCTCCTCGCTGCACGGCAACGACTCGGTCGCCGCCGTGCACCGCCTGCTCGACATGGGCATCGAGGCGTTCCTCGTGGCGTCGGCCGTCGTGGCCGTCGTCGCCCAGCGTCTCGTGCGTCGCATCTGCGACAACTGCAAGGAGGAGTACGAGCCGACCGCCGACGAGATCGCTGTCTACCGCCAGCACTCGGGCGGCTCCGACAAGGTCCACTTCTTCCGCGGCGCCGGCTGCTCGTACTGCTCGGGCACCGGCTACCACGGCCGGATCGGCGTCTACGAGCTCCTCAAGGTGACGCCCGAGCTGCGCCGCCTGATCGTCGGCTGGGCCACCACCGAAGAACTCCGCCGTCTGGCGGTTGCACAGGGAATGCGCACGATGCTGCGTGAAGCGATGCAACTGGTCGAAGACGACGTCACCACCATCCCCGAAGTCGTCAAGACACTGTTCGCCTCGTAACCACTCGCGGGCGGAAGGAACACACCGAACATGCCGAAGTTCGCTTACTCAGCGATCGACGCCACCGGCGCCGAAATCGAAGGTGCCACGAAGGCCGACACGATCGGTACGGCGCGCCAGCTCCTGGTGGAGCAGAACCTCTATCCGATCCGGATCGAGGAGTCGCGTGGCCTGCTCGACTTCGAGCTCTCGAAGGAGAAGGTCAAGAAGAAGAACCTGATGAACTTCACCCGCCAGCTGGCGGTGTTCATCAAGGCCGGCATCCCGATCACCGAGGCGCTGACCACCATCGGCGACGAGACGGTCGACACGGCGCTGCGCCGGGCCCTGACCGAGATCATCGACGACCTGCGCAACGGTGGCCTGTTCTCGGCGTCGGCCGCTCAGCACCCGAACGTGTTCCCGCCGTACTACATCGGCATCCTCCAGTCGGCCGAGCTGACCGGCAAGCTCGACGAGTCGCTCGACTCCCTGGCGGCCTACCTCGATCGGGAGATCGAGACCCGCGCCAAGGTCATCAGTGCGTTGGCCTATCCGCTCGTCGTCATGGCGCTGGCGATGGTGACGGTGCTCATCCTCGCCGGCTACGTGCTCCCTCAGTTCAAGCCGCTGTTCGAAGAGCTGGGCGCCGATCTGCCGCTGTCGACGCGGACGATGCTGTTCGTCTCCCGCTTCTTCACCGACCTCTGGTACATCACGGCCGTCTGCTTCCTGCTCTTCATCGGTTTCGTCGCCTTCCTGTCGGCGCACCCGACCGGCAAGGAGATCTGGCAGCGGATGTCGCTCAAGATCCCGATGCTCGGCGGCATCATCGAGTACGCGATCCTCGAGCGCTTCTGTGCGGTCATGGCCACCATGCTGCAGGCCGGCGTCGCGGTGCCGCAGGCGATGGAGACGACGATCACGGCGGTCAACAACGTCGTGTATCGCGAGCAGCTCGAGATCGCCAACCAGCAGATCCTGGAAGGCGCTGGCTTCGCCCAGCCTCTGATCGAGACGGAGCTGTTCCCCGGGGCGGCCCGCCAGATGTTCAAGGTCGGCGAAGAGACCGGCACCCTCGACCAGCAGCTCGAGGTGGCCGCCGAGTACTTCAACCGTGAGCTCGACTACAAGATCAAGACCTTCACCACCGCGTTCGAGCCGATCATGATCATCTTCGTCGGCGTGGTGGTCGGCTTCGTCGCCGTCTCCCTCGTCCAAGCCATGTACGGCGTCCTCGGCGGCGTCCAAGACGCCAACTAAGTCATGAGCGAGCAGCGCGGGTCAGGTGTCGGAGGTGACGACGAGGAACGAGCCTGGCGCGGGTCAGGTGTCGGAGGTGACGACGACGGAGTCGGCGTTACCGGCGATCACCTGACCCGGGACGCGCCAGCAACGCAACCCTCAGGCCCGCCAGATCAGATCCACGATCTCCGGCCCGATGAACACCGCCAGCACCGTCCCCACAGCCAAGAACGGCCCGAACGGCAACGCGGTCTTGCGCCCGGCCGACCCCACGGCCATCGCGACCACACCCACCACCGCCCCGATCAGGAACCCCAGGAACAGCCCGACCGGCACGGTCGCCAGGTCGAGGTACCCCAGGTACAGTCCCAGCAGCGGCGCCAGTCGAACGTCCCCGTCGCCCATCTGCCCGCGGCTCCCCACGTAGATCAACCCCATGATCGCGAGAGCCAAGCCAGCCCCGACCAAGGCCTTCCAGATCCGCTCCGGCTCCTCGTTCACCAACGCAGCAACAGCGAGAGCAACGAATCCCAACACGAACGCCGTGTACGTGATCTCCCGCGGCAACCGGAACTCCCGCAGGTCGATCCACACCAGCGCCACCAGGGCAGCACCGAGGATCCAGAACGCCGGCAGCATCGCGTCGGCGCCGAACTCGAGCCCGAACAGGGTGAACACCACGGCGGTGGCACCCTCGATCACCAGCGGTTCGACCCCGATCGGGTGTCCGCAGTGCCGGCATTTGCCGCGCAGGACCACCCACGACCCGATCGGCACCAAGTCCGGTGCGGTCAGTCGATGTCCGCACGCACCGCACGCGCTCGGCGGTGCCACGACCGACGCGCCGCGCGGTACGCGGTCGACCACGACCGTCAAGAACGAGCCGACCAACAAGCCCATCACGATGCAGGCGATGATCACCAGTGTCGTGTCCATGTCATCAGCACGCTAGGCCCCACGGGCTACCGCGGAAGGGAACACTGATGTTCGATCCAGATCCGACACTCGTCACACTCCTGCAGGCCACGGTCAACTCCGGTTCGTCCGACCTCCACATCACGGTCGGCCGACCGCCGACGGCGCGTCGCGACGGCACCCTCGTGTCGTTCGAGAACGTCAAGGTGCTCGAACCCGAGGACACCGAGCGGATGGTGATGTCGCTCCTGAACGAGATCCAGGAGCAGGAGCTGGAGGAGAACTTCCAGGTCGACTTCTCGTTCGGCATCCCGGGCCTCGGCCGGTTCCGTGCCAACGCCTACAACCAGCGCAACACGCTGGCGCTCGCCCTGCGCGTGATCCCGTTCCGTGTCCGCTCCCTCGAGGAGTTGGGCGCGCCTCGCGCGATCACGACTCTCCTCAACAAGCCGTACGGCATCGTGTTGTCGGTGGGCCCGACCGGCTCCGGCAAGTCGACCACCCTGGCGGCGATGATCGACCGCATCAACGAGTCGAAGCCGGTGCACATCCTCACGATCGAGGACCCGATCGAGTACCTGCACAACCACAAGACGGCGATGGTGAACCAGCGCGAGGTCGGCACCGACGCCAAGAGCTTCGAGCAGGGCCTGCGCTCGGCCCTCCGTGAAGACCCTGACGTCATCCTCCTGGGCGAAATGCGCGACCTCGAGTCGATCCAGATCGCGCTGTCTTTGGCCGAGACCGGCCACCTCGTGTTTGCGACCCTCCACACCAACGATGCCAGCCAGGCCCTCGACCGTATGGTCGACGTGTTCCCGGCCGAGAAGCGCGACCAGATCCAGACGATGCTGGCCGGCGCCCTGCAGGGTGTGATCTCCCAGCGTCTGCTCCCGGCGATCAGCGGCGGTCGCGTCGCGGCCTATGAGGTGTTGATGGGTAACGAGGCCGTGAAGAACCTCATCCGTGAGGGCAAGAGCCGCCAGCTCCGCAACGTCGTGGCGACGGGTGGCGGCGACGGCATGCAGACCATCGAGATGGACCTCGCCCGTCTCGTGACGTCCGGCCTGGTCACTATGGAAACCGCGCAAAGCATCTCCGCCTACCCCAGCGAGATCCAAGCCCAGGTCTCCACTCTCCGCAGCCAAGCCCAAGCCGCGGCCACATCAGCCAGCGGCCAACAGGCCACCAGCGGCTCCGGCCAAAACATGTCCGACCAACCCGCCGAAGAGCAGGCAGAAGAACCCGCCACCACCCCCGCCTAACAGAAGGGGTCAGGCC
>NZZV01000214.1 GCA_002698945.1 Acidimicrobiaceae bacterium | reverse complement strand
ATCCGATTGTGTGAGCCCGGTGGCTTCGAGTGCGTTGAGTGCTCGCTCGGCTTCGTCGTCGAGTCGCACGGAGATCGCCTTCGCCATGACTCAAGTATGACGTTTCGTGATACATTCCGCAACCGGCACCTCGAGAAGGATCGATCAGGGTGTCGGGCTGGCGTCGTTCTCGGCGCCTTCGAGTGCGGTGTCGGTGAGAGCTCGGGCCGGGATCAGCAACAGCGCAGCGAGGATGCCCATCGAGGCGAACACGACTCGGACTCCGAACGCCTCGGCGATGAGCCCGCCGAGTGCGGCCCCGAGGGGAATGTTCCCCCATGCGAGGAGTCGGTAGACGCTGTTGACACGACCGAGGAGGTGGTCGGGCGTGATCGCTTGCCGGAACGAAACGGTGATGATGTTCCACATCATGATGAGCGCTCCGCCGACGAACATCGACCCGGCGACGATCAGCACGTCGTCCGTGACGGCCGGGGCCCCGACGAAGACAACCAGGCCGGCCATCGTGAGGGTCAGCGTGTGCGAGCGCCCGAGACGATGCTCGATGCGCTCGTTGACGGCGGTCGCGGCGATGCTGCCGGCTGCGGAGGTCAAGAACAGCAGCCCGAACTGGGATTGGCTGAGCCCCAGGGCGGAGTCGTCGCCCACGGCGAAGAGGACCAGCACGGTCCCCGCCGCCGACGTCGCAAGTGTCGCTACGCCGGCCATTGCGGCCAGGGTCCGAAGCGTCGGATGGGCCACCACGAAGCGAAGTCCCTCGGCGACGTCGGAGCGGATCGATGCCGGTCCCGTGTCGCGTTCTGGCCGGAAGCGACCGCGCAGCGCCACCAGCGCAACGACCGCGATCAACCACAATCCGGTCGTCGCCCCGAACGCGACGGCCATGCCAACGCCGGCCAGGAGCCCGGCCAGCGGTGGCCCGATGAAGAACTGTCCACCGAGTTCGATCGCACCGAGGCGTCCGTTCGCGCGTCCGAGCAACTCCCGGGGGACGAGGCTCGGGAGGACGGACTGGCCGGCAGTGTCGTAGAACACCTCGGCGGTCCCGGAGATGAAGGCGACGACGAACAGCACGACGATCGAGCCGCTGTCGCGCTGAACGGCCAAGGCGAGCGTGGCGACGGCGGTGGTTCGAGCGACGTTCGCGGTGATCATGGTTCGTCGTCGGTCGAGTCGGTCCGCGAGTGCACCAACCGGAAGCGCGAGCAACAACCACGGCAGACTCCGCGCCAACTCCACGCCCGCGACGAGTGTCGGGGACCGGGTGACGGCGATCGCAGCGAGCGGCAGTGCCAACTTGAACACTCCGTCCGCCAGATTCGACAGACCGCTCGCGACAGCGAGACGCCAGAACCCGTGTCCGAAGACCGTCTTCGAAGCACTCACTCGAAGGGCTCGGGATCATCCCGACAACGCACACCCGAGTCGAGCAGGGCGTGACTGCGTGGGCGACCGCAGCACAGACCGTCGCCGGTGATCGTCGTGGCCACCTTCATCTGCTCGCGCGTATCGTCGCCTCAGCGTCCCGAAGGAGTCCTGGTGCGAGCCGACGATGGACGACCGACAGTGGCGACCAGATACAGGTGCCCAGTCGCCGCCGGTAGTGGAGGAACGTGCCGAGTGAGACCTGCCCGCCGGCGGTCAGCACGACCAGATTGCCGACGACGATCGACGACTCCGCTTCGAGCGTGATCGAGCCCAGCTTCCGAGCCCTGACCTGCCAGCCGGCCACGTTGGCCGGCGACGGTTGTGGGGCGAGTCGCAGTCCGAGCAGTCCTCGCCAGATGAGCCGTTCGGTCAGCGTAGGAACGTCACCGAACATGGCCCGCGCCCACTCCTCCGGTGTCGCCTGGACGTCGGTGAACAGGGTGAACGTGTCTGCGTAGTCGACTGCGGGCACCGTCGTGAGGGCGAGGATCGCCGCCGGGACACTCCGCGTTCCGACGGCGACGTCGACACTGCCGGCCGAAACGACCCTGGTCGAATCGACCCTGGTCGAACCCACCGATGGCGTGTCCCGCGGTGCGTGGTGCGTCATGAGGCGTCGGGCTGCAGGGACCGGCACGTCATGTGCTGGGGCGTTCGCGACCGGGTGTGGACTGCATGTGGGTGCTGATCGCAACACGATTCCAGACGTTGATCGCTGCGATGGCGAGGACGAGTTGCACGGTGGCGGCGTCTCCGAAGGCCTGGGCTGCTGCCGCCCAGACAGCGTCGTCGACGCCGCCGTTCTCGATGCGAGTGACTGCGTCGGTCAACGCCAACGCCGCCCGCTCCGACTCGGTGAACAGCGGCGACTCGGGCCATGCCGTCAGCGCGAGCAGTCGGTCGACCGACTCTCCGTTGCGGAGAGCGTCGCGGCTGTGCATGTCGACGCAGAACGCGCAACCGTTGATGATCGAAGCTCGGAGCCAGACCAGCTCGAAGATGTCCCGATCGACGACGGATCGCAGGTGCTTCTCGAGCGCAACGACCGCCTTGAAGCCGTCGGGGTCGGCGTTGGCGAGTACGGGGCGTGACATGTGGATCTCCTTGAGTCGTGTGAACGCTGTCGATAGTCCGACGAGACACCGGCCGCTTCGGTGACATCGCCGAAGCGACCGGCCAGGTTCGGTGGGAGCCCATCAGGCAGTGGGGTCCTGCGCATTGGCGGTCTGTGGTCGCCCGGTCGCATCCATCTCGTCGCCGTAGTGGCGCATGAACAGGTCCTCCAACGTGGGTGGATGGCTGGTGAGCGATGTGACCCCGAGGTGTGCCAGCACGCGAACGGCCTCGTCGAGATCGGCGCCGTCGACGTCGAAGGACACGCGGTTGCCGTCGATCGAGAGGCCGTGCAGGGTNCCGAGTTCGTCGAGTCCCGTCGGGNAATCNCGCACCTCGGCGGTCACCGAGGTGCGNGCGAGGTGGCGAAGCTCGCTNAGCGAACCGGTCTGAACNGTTGTTCCCTTGCGGATGATGGTCACGCGATCGCAGAGTCGCTCGACCTCGGCGAGGATGTGGCTGGACAGCAGCACGGTGCGTCCCTCGGCCCTGGCGTCGAGGATGCAACCCTGGAACACGGCCTCCATCAGCGGATCGAGCCCTGAGGTCGGCTCATCGAGAATGAGGAGCTCGGCGTCGGAGGCCAGGGCGGCGACGAGCGACACCTTCTGACGGTTTCCCTTCGAATAGGTGCGCGCCTTCTTACGCAGATCCAGGTCGAAACGATCGACCAGTGCCTCGCGACGGGTGTCGTCGAGACCTCCGCGAAGTCCGCCGAGCACATCGAGGATCTCGCCGCCGGTGAGGTTCGGCCACAGGTTCGTGTCGCCCGGCACGTAGGCGAGCCGGCGATGCAGCGTCACCGCGTCGTCCCACGGATCGCCTCCGAACAGCGTCGCCTCGCCGGCGTCGGCGCGGATCAGACCGAGGATGATTCGTATCGTGACGGTCTTCCCGGCGCCGTTCGGCCCGAGGAACCCGTGGACCTCGCCGGGTTCCACCTCGAGGTCGAGTCCGTCAAGGGCGTGCGTCGCGCCGAAGCGCTTCCGGAGCGACGTGCAACGGATCACGTGGTGCGCCCGGAGTGGATCGCGGGACACCGAGGTTGCGGTTCGACAAGCGTCTCGTCGAAGTGTGACGGAATCTCGGGCACGAAGGTCACGACGACTGCGCCGACGACAAGCGGGGCGTCGTTGCTGTCGATCGTCATGGGTTCGTTGGTCCCGTGCTGGTCGGGACGTACTTCGTGCTCGTCAAGAGGGCACCTCACCTTCATCGATTCCGCGGCGTCGTCGCCTTCCCTCATCACGTCGACGAGACAGCGTCGTCGGTTGTGACAGTGCGCGCGGCGCGCCCTCGACCCCTCGGGTGCAGGGATCTACCGGGGCTCGTCGGACGTCAGGACCGCGAGGGCTGCCGCAGCGAGCACATCCCGCAACGGCGGCACGGCAGCGACCGGCAGGTCGCGTGCACGACGCACGGCGGCGGAGGGAACGTCCACGACGGCAAACGTGATCTTGATGTCGGGCACGCCGAGCCGACCGGCTGCGTCGGACACTGCGGCGGCGACCCATCGACGAGCGTCCTCCAGTTCCTGCACGACCGACTCGGGAACGACGCCGGAAACGTCACTTCGCTGAACGTCGAGGAGGACTGCGGCATCGTCCGGGTTCTCCTGGGCCCAGTCGAACACGGACACCGCGACCGCCGCGAGGGCCTCGGCCGTGTCCGCACTTCGAATTCGCTGCTCGATGTCGCTCCGGAACCGATCGACACTTCGTAGCCACATTGCGGTCAGCAGATGCTGACGGCTGACGAACCGGTGATAGATCGAACCGCTCGGTATGCCGGCGGCCACGATCGCAGCGGTCGAGACCGCGGCGGTCCCTCCTTGCGCGTGGAGTGTCAGGGCGACATCGAGGATCGAGTCGACCGTGAATCGAGCCGGACGTGCCACAGGTGCTACCTACGGCTCGCAGCATGCACGTCGTGGTCCGTTCGACCCCGCCGACACACGAATCTGGACCGCACCGACACGTAATAGAGAGTATCCTCTAGTACATGGACATCGCGCAGCTCGCTGTCGAGACACTCAGGACTGTCCCGTACGGCTTCTTGGTGACGCCTGCGACTCCTCCGACGGCTCGGCTCGTTCAGCACCTCCATGTCGACGATGATGCAGCTGTCTGGATCGGCACCAGTCCGCGATCCCGCAAGGCGAGTTCGATCGCAACGCACGGCGCCGCGACCTACGTGGTCGAGGACCGAGATCGCTTTGCGTATGTGTCCGTGGCCGGCACCGCCGATGTGGTGACCGACCTCGCGACGCGGAACCGGATGTGGGAAGAAGGGCTGCGGGCGTTCTTCCCAGCAGGGCCGGAGGGCGACGACTTCGTGCTCGTCCGCCTGACGCCCGACGTCGTCGAAGCCATGAGCTTCGCTGATGGCGTCCACCCCGACCCCTACGGCCTCGTGCCATGCAGGGTCGAGCGACGTGAGGGCGCGTGGCGTGAGGTCGAGCCAGAGCGCGCCCGGGGTCACTAGCGCGCTTGCCGCCGCACCACGATGCGGTGGGGGTCAGCTCCTCGCCCCGCCGAGGGCGAAGACCCGTTCGGCGGTGCCGCCGAGGAACGCGTCGCGATGATCGTCGTCGAGGCCGAGCGATTCGAGGCCCTGCAGGCATCGGGTGGGGCTCAGCATCGGCCAGTTCGTCCCGAACATCGTTCGTCGGGCGCCGAGGCCGTGGAGGTATTCGACGAAGCCCGGTGGGAGTCGATGTAGGGCGTAGGCAGAAGTGTCGACGTAGAAGTTCTCGAACTTCGCGGTCATCGAACGGACCTCATCGATCCACGGATAGCCCACGTGACCGCCGACGACGACCAGCTCGGGGAAGTCGAGCATGACCTGTTCGAGGTACGGGATCAGTCGCCCGGTCTCGGACGGACGCAACGGGCCGGTGTGGCCGATCTGTGTGCACAGCGGCACCCCAGCCTCGATGCACGCGACGTACAGGGGATAGAAACGACGGTCGGTCGGTGGAACCTCCCACAACCACGGCACGATCCGGACGCCGACGAAGCGGTCGTCCGCCAGGCGGTCCCGGACTTCCCGGACGGCATCAGCGGGAAACCGCACGTCCGCGGACGCGAGGCCACGGAAACGATCGGGATGTGCATCGAGGTGCCGTTGGACCTCGTCGTTGGACACGAGCGCGCCGGTCGGTCCGTACCACGCCGAGAGCAGTGCGAGGTCGACCCCGGCGTCGTCCATCGCCGCCAGGGTGTCGCGATCGGTCGGGACGACGGCGTCACCGGCTCGCCCGATCCATCGCAGCAGTGTCGCCATCCACGGCTGTTCCGCCATGCGTGGCGTGGTGATCTGCGCCCAGACATCGACAACGGTCATGATCGTGCTCCTTCGTGAAACTTCATGTGCTCGAGTCGGCTCACCGCTCAGCCTGCCTGCAGGTCGCGCAACCGGAACAGCGCCAGTCCGACCGCAGCGAGACCACCGGCGACGGCGGTGAGCATCAGCAGTGGGAGGGCGTCCAGTCCGTCGGCCGGCAACGCCGGCACATGGTGGAGTGGGGAAATCGTACGGGACCACTCCGGAAGGCGGAGCAGCTCGCCGAAGAGTTCGACGCACACGACGAGGCCGAGGCCGACCCACGCGACAGGCGTCAGGCGCGGCGACGCGCCGAACAGTGCGACCGCGGTGGCGGCCACGACGAAAACGGCGGGGACCGTGACGAGCGCGACACCGGTGAGGCGCAGAACTTGGCCTGCGTCGTCCGAGACGATCGCGTAGCTCGCCCCGAGCCCCACCCCACCGGCGGCGACGATCAGGATCGTGCCGATTGCTGCGACGGCGAGGTGGCTGCACGCCCAGCGTGAGCGTCCGACGGGCCCGGAGAGGACAGGCTCCACCCGCCCCGCCGCCTCTTCGGATCGAGTCCGCAGCGCGGCGGAGAGGGCGAAACCTGCCGCCAGCAGCGCCTGCATCGAGACCGCGGTGGCGAAGAACGCATCCGTGGGGTCGGCTCCTTCGAGCTGGGCGATGACGTCCGCCAGTGCTCCGTTGTCCTCGATCAGCTGGTCGACGTCTTGGGCGATCGACCCATACAACGCGCCGAGCAGGGCGAGGCCGGTCATCCACGCCACGATGGTGGCCCGCTGCAAGTGGATGACGAGCCCGAGCGGGCTGCGGGCCCAGCGAGCCGCTCGGGCTGCGCCGGGCCGCTGTGGAACGATTCCCGAGCCGAAGTTGCGTCGTGTGGCCAACCAGAACGCTGCGGCAACCGCGAGGCCAGCCGCGACGAGGCACAGCGCCACCGGCCACCACCGCTCATCGGCGTAGGCACGGACACCCTGCGCCCAACCGATCGGCGAGAGCCAGCGCACCCGGCTTCCGGTGATATCGCCCACCGCGCGCACAGCGAATGCGACACCGAGCACGCCGGTCGCCAGTCCCAGGGTCGCGCGGCTGCTCCCGGCCAACTGGGCGAGCGCCGCGGTGAGCCCGACGAAGGTCAACCCACAGCCGGCGAGGCCGGCGGCGAACGAGACCGCGCCCGTCGCTCCGTAGCCGAGCGCGACGAAGCCGGCACCACAGAGTGTCGACAGCAGGATGACCGCGGCCCCGACCACGGCAACGGCGGCAGCCGTCGGCGCGTGACGACCCACGACTCCGGATCGAAGCAGCTCGGTCCGCTCAGCGTCCTCCTCCGCTCGCGTGTGGCGGTTCACCAAGAAGATGGCCATCAGGGCGATACCGACGCACGCCAACAGTTGGGTCTCGTTCACGAGGATCACGCCGAGGTTGGGATCGTCGAACCCGTGCCCCGGGCCGGCAAAGGCGACCAGAGCGGGGTTGTCGTCGAACAAGGTGACGTACTGGACGATCGCCGCCTGGTCGGGGTAGAGCGGCACGAGCGACGCCGCCGACCCCAAGATCACACCGGCCAACGCGAGGACCCACACAGGGACGCGGACGCGGTCCCGACGCGCCATCAACCGGATGAGGGGCACGGTCCCCGTGAGCGAGCGCATCAGGCGTCGATGTCCTCTCCAGTCGAGGGTTCGACCAGGCGTGCGACGGTGAAGTGCCGATCGTGGCCGGGGGTTTCCAGCTCGTCCACGACGGCGACGGCGAAGTCTTCTGCGGCGATGGCGGAGTTGCCGTCCCGGTCGACGAGCAAGTCCGTCGTCCCGCGTCGGTACCGGCCGGTACGGCGTCCCGGCGCAATCATCGCCGGAGGGCTGACGTACGTGCAGTCAGCCTCCGGTCGTCCCGAACAGGCGCGGAGCTGAGCGACGCTCAGCTCCGCGCTCGCCCTCCACTCGGGTCGGACGTACCGGGGATCGTCCACGACGAGCACCCGCGGATCGGACGGAGAACGCAAGGGACCCGCCCCTCCGATCACGATGATTCGGGTGTCCGTGTCGATGGCGACGCCGAGCAGCCCGTCGGTGAGTGCCGCGACCTCGCCGGGCTCGCCCGGCGCCGGCCGCGTCGCAGCGATCACGACGTCGCTGCTCAGGAACACCGATCGCATCCGCTCCCTGTCGGCAGCGTCTCCGATCGTTGCGACAACTCCGTCGCGGCAACGACCGCCGCTGCGGGACACGGCTGTGACGTGGTGCCCTCGGTCGGCGGCTTCCGCGACGATCCTCGATCCGAGCATCCCGGTGGCACCCAGAACGACAACTCTCATTGAATGCTCCCAGCAGCGGGCTCGCGCCAGGCGGCGGAGCACGACTCGTTCGGTCGGTCTGTGCGGCTCATGCGACGTACGGCCTCTGCGATCGGGCATCTCGAAGCGCAACCGACCACCACAGGAGTTGATCGAGCATCTTGATCGCCGCCGCGTTGCAGCCGTCATCGGCGCGGGGCATCCGTGTGGCAACGTCGAATGTCTCCCAATAGTTGCGAAAGCTGACGCCATCGCGAACGGTCACAGCGTGGAGTTCGGCGAACACCGGGCGGAGTTGTTCGACGGCGCGCAACCCGCCTGCCACACCGCCGTACGAGACGAAACCCACCGGCTTCGCATGCCACTCACTACGAGCGAGATCGATCGCCTGTTTCAGGGTTCCCGGATAGCCATGGTTGTACTCGGGAGTGACGATCACGAACGCGTCGGCGTCTGCGAGTCGACGGATGTACTCACGCACGGGCGAGTCGGGGTGCGCCGGGTAGACGCTCGGGATCTTCGCGTCGGCGAGATCGATGAGATCGATCCGGAACCTTCCGTGGTTCCA
Organism: Acidimicrobiaceae bacterium; assembly: GCA_002698945.1. Classification (GTDB taxonomy): domain Bacteria; phylum Actinomycetota; class Acidimicrobiia; order Acidimicrobiales; family Ilumatobacteraceae; genus Ilumatobacter. The sequence continues at coordinate 5,708 of NZZV01000214.1, read as the reverse complement.
TGCCTGGTCCCGGAACCATTCGGCGAAGGCCGGCCCGGCTCGACCCTCGCGAGTGCTGCCGACGATGACGGCAAGGCCAGGTGCGTGTGTCGACGCGGACGTCGCTGTGGCGAGCGGTGCTGTGGCGAGCGGTAGAGCGGAGTCCGGACGCGAGGGGGCCGGGCCGGTCTCGGGTTCAGTAGTCACGTCGCTGCAATCGGGGTCGTCTGGGCGAGGGCGACCTGCCATGCCCCGCCGTGGTCGACCAAGACGTAGGTGAGGCTCCCACGCGTCGCAAGCGGCTCGCCGTCCGCGCGTTCGTCGCGAACGTGCTTGACGCAACTGACGACCGCGACATCAGGACGAACGAGGCGGACGTCGATGACGTCGTTCGTGGTCCGAACGTCGGCGAGCGGTGACCCGAGTGCTTCGCTCATCGCCTGGGCCAGAGCGTCGCGCCCGACGACCCGGCGTCCGCCGAAGTTCACGATCACGGCGTCCTGGTCGTGGAGCGCGAGGAACGCCTCGACGTCGTTCTGGTTGTCCTGGAGCGCCTGCACGACTGTGCGGATCTCGATCTCGACGTCGCGGTTCATCGTGGGGTCCTTTCGGTAGCGGTTCATGGTTGGTATCGACACCAGGGCGGCGCCGACGTGGCGCTGTCCGGCCCAACGGCCGGGTCGGCAGTCAGGTTCCGGTGAGCTTGTCCGGGTTGTAGACGAAGTAGATCCGCTCGATCCGCTCGACACCGTGGACGAGTCCGACGAGCCTGATGCCGTCACCGTCATCGATACTGAAGCCGGGTTCGCCGTTCACGACGCACGCCCGTATGGATGCGTCTGCCGACAGGCGGGGGAAGACTTTGGCGAGGGAGCGGGCGATGCGCACCGAACCTCGAATCGGGTGACGGGCCGCCTTCTTGTGTGCGCCGCCGTCGTGAAGCAGCTCTGCGTCGTCGGCGAGCAGCGCGACGATCCCGCCGATGTCACCGCCACCGGCAGCTTCGAGGAACTCCGCCACGAGCCGGCGGTGCTCGTCGTGGTCGTGCACGGGTGCGGCGGACTGCGAGCGCACATTCTTTCGTGCCCTGCTCACGAGCTGGCGCACGGCGACCGGCGATCGGTCGAGGGCGTCGCCGATGTCGCCGTAGTCGAGTGCGAACACGTCTCGAAGGAGGAACGCGGCTCGTTCGAGCGGGCTGAGACGATCCAGCACGACGAGCAGCGCGTAGGAGACGTCGTCGGCGATCTCCACGGGATCAGGACTCGAGTCGATCCGTGGCTCGGGAAGCCAGGGACCGACATACTGCTCGCGGCGTCGACGGGCCGACTTCAGCTCGTCGAGCGCGAGGCGCGTCGCGACGGTGGTCGTGAACGCCTCGGGCCGCTCGATCTCGCCGTTGGCGATCGGGTCGAGGACCCGGGTCAGGGTCTCCTGGGCGATGTCCTCGGCGTCGGCGCGGCTGCCGAGCATGCGGTAGCCGACTCCGAACGCAATCTGGCGGATCTCTTGGTGGGATGACGTCGAGGCCTTCACAGGCACCTCCTCGGAGCTGGCATCGGGCCGGTGACTGAACGACGAGATGCCGCTCGGGTTTGTGACACCACACCATTCCCCGAGCCACAACTCGGGCCGTCCAGACCCGTCCGGCACACGGGTTGCACGGTCGGGGTCCGATGCTCAGGCGGCCCGTGGTGCGGCACCGCTGATGTTCAACATGATCGAGTACAGCGACCGGGTTGCTGTGACGAACAGCTGGTTGCGTTTCGGACCACCGAAGGTGAGGTTGCTCGCTTCTTCGGGGAGATGGATCTTGCCGAGCAACGTGCCGTCGGTTGCGTAGTTGCGGACGCCGTCCACGGCCGCCGCCCAGATGGTGCCGCGAGTGTCGAAGCGGATTCCGTCGAAGGTGCCCTGGTCTGCTCGGATCGCGACCGTGTCGTCCGTGAGGCCGGCATCGCCGACCGAGCTGCGGCGGATGTGCGCCTGGGCGGAGTCGACGACGAAGAGCGAGGTCTCGTCGGGCGAGAATGCGATGCCGTTCGGTTGCACATAGTCGGACGTCATCTGGGCGATGGTGCCGTTCGGAGCGATGCGATAGACGTGGTTGCCGCTGAGTTCGGATTCGCTTGCATGGCCCTCGTACGGGCTCTTGATGCCGTATGTCGGATCGGTGAACCAGACGGCCCCGTCCGAGGTCACGACGACATCGTTCGGACTGTTCAGTCGGCCGCCCTCGAACCGATCTGCGAGCACTGTGATGCTCCCGTCGTGCTCGACTCGAACGACTCGTCGGGCTCCCTGTTCGCACGTGACGACGCGGCCGTGGAGGTCGAGGGTGCGCCCGTTTGCATAGTTCGTGTCGTGTTCGTACGGCCCGACCGTGTTCGTGGCTGCATCCCAACGAAGGCTGCGGTCGTTGGGGATGTCACCGAAGATGAGATAGCGACCGGCCGGCACGTAGACCGGGCCCTCGGTCCAGCGTCCGTCGTCGAAGTGGTGTTCCCACCACGCGTCGCCCGCACACGCAAATCGGGGATCGAGCTGCTCGAACCGGGCCGGAATCTTGATGACTGTCATGCGTCCTCCTGTCGCGTGGCCTGCTACACAAAACGTAGCAGCCGGCGATCGGTCTGACTACAGTGACCGGATGAGCTCTGTGCCCATGCCGGGTCAACCAGTCCGCGGGTCGGCATCCGGCCGTCCGGTGATGGCGCTGTTCGATCTCCTCGGCCGCGCCTGGGCGATGGGCGTCGTGTGGCAGTTGCACGAGGGTCCGTGCACGTTCCGACAACTCCAGGCCCGATGTGACGGGATCTCGCCGACACTGCTCAATCGGCGCCTCAAAGAACTCCGAGCGACGGGACTCGTCGACCATGGCCCTGCCGGCTATCGGTTGACATCGCTCGGCGACGCGCTCTACGACCTGATCGAACCACTCGGCAACTGGGCCAAGGAGTGGGCCGACGCACTCTGACTCGGCCGGATGACCTGCCCCTCAGGGTTCCAAGAACACGGCCCTGTGGATGTGCTCGTTCGCACCGACCGGTCGACCAGCGTCGGCGGTGTCGGGTGACGTCAGCGCCAGTACGCCGCAGGCGATGACCACGATGATCATGATCGCGGCGACCGTTCGGTAGTCGATGACGGTGATGAGTGCGGCGCCGAGGGCGGTTCCCAGCGTCTGCGGCGCGTTGAACGACAGGTTGGCAGCCGCTGACACTCGCCCTTGCAGTGGGGCAGGCGTAGCCCTTTGGCGCAGCGTCGCGTAGCTGACGTAGGCCCAGGGGATGCCGACACCGGCGACGAACGACCCGGCGATGACGACGATCGTGCTGAGCGTGAGCATCGAGGTGATCCCAGCGCCGAGAACGAGCAGACCCACACCCATCCCGGTACGTTCGCCGAACCTCGACACGAGTCGCGACGCCGTCATGCCACCGAAGACGGAACCGAGTCCCTGGACCGATGCGAGAACGGCGAAGAAGCCCGCTGCGCGGCCGAGACCGTGATCGACGAGCGCGAAGATGGCAGTGTTCGACAACCCGGTGATTGCCGTGGCAACAGCGAGGAGCACCGTCAGCTGGGCGAGACCGCGTGTCGAACGCAGGTGGCGGAAGCCGGCGGTGAACTCGACGAGGAATGCGGCACGTTCGGAGGTGGCCGTCGGTTCGGATTCGACGATGTCGATGGTCGCGACGATCGCAGCGGCGATGATCAGCGTGCCCGCCGTCAACGCAGCGAGCGCCGTGCCGCCGAACACCGTGTACAGACCGGCCCCGGCGAGCGGGCTGAGTAGACGCAGCCCCTGATCGATCGTCGACAAGGTGCCGTTGGCGGAAGCGAGCCCCTGGTCCGGCACGAGGTCCCTGATCAGTCCGGACGCACATGCGCTCGTGAGGTAGGTGAGCAATCCGTAACCGAACGTGACCGTGTAGATGATCCACAAGTCGCCCGGTCCATCGACGAGCGCGAGCGTTGCGATCCCGCCGGCCGCGGCGAGATTGGCGACGATGACGAGACGTCGCCGCGAGAAGCGATCGGCAACATGACCGGCGACGGGGGCCAAGAACGCTGGGAGGCCGAGGAAGAGGAAGACGATGCCGGCCGACGCATCGCTCCCCGTCAGGTCCTTCACCCAGATCGCGAGCGTCAGATACAGCGCGCTGTCTCCGAAGTTGCTGAACGTCCATGCGGCGACGAGGCGTCGGAACGCCGGGATGGCGAGCGGACCCTCCCGGTTCATCACGGCGTGCAACCGGCGCCGGATTCGGGCCTCTGCGGGGCGACCCTGCGCTCCCGTTCGACATCGACAGCGTTGACGCCGAGCACCCGGATCGGCCGGGCCCCTGGTGGCCGGAGATTCGGATCCTCGGTGCGCCCGGCGAACCGAGCCGTGAGTTGCCGGAGCTCGCGGCTGATCTCCTCGTACTCCTCGAGCGTCACCCAGGTGCTCGACGTGTTGATCGTCGACGAGTCCACCCACGCCGGTTCCTCGGTCGCGGCGCAGTCGATCCACGCCTTGACCCGGTCGACCTCGCGTTCGAGTGCGATCACCGCCATCGCTGCGACCGCGCCGATCGACTCGCTATCGCCGAGGTCAGGACGAATGTCACGAGATCGTGTGGCCAGCTTCCACGGCTTCTCCTTGCCCCGTCGCTCGCCGGGCACGATGTAGCCGTACTTCGCGAGGTTGCGCAGATGAAACGAGCAGTTCGCCGGGCTCTCCCCCGTCGCCTCGGCACACTGCGTCGCCGTGAGTTCGCCGTCGGACAGCAGGTCGAGCAACCTCAGTCTCAGCGGATGAGCGAGGGCACGTACCCGACGCGGATCGGAGATCCGCTCGCCGAGTCGCGGTCCGGATTCCGGTTCGTGTTGGGGATCGGCGGGTTCTGACATGCCAAGATCCTAGATATGCAACAACACTTTCGCAACAGTTCTTTCACACTTTGAACTGCCCCGAAGAAGTCAGACGTGTTCGGCGACGGTCAGCACTGGTGACCGAGCCGGGACACCCGGCCACTCACGACGTCGTCGTCGGCACGCCGATGATCGACAGGAACTCGGCGGTGGCCGGACTCGGCCCGTGCGAAGCCCACGCGACGTGTTCGCAGCGCGTGGGAGCGTCCACGACCTCGACGGACACGAGGTCGTCGAGCTTCGCCGCGACCTGCATGTACGGAGCCGGCAGGAATCCGACCGCCAGCCCGCACCGAATCAACGGCGCCATGAGCGCGACGTCGGACACCTCGAAGGCGACGTCGCGATTGAGTTTGGCCTGCGAGAAGGCCCGGTCGGTCTGGACTCGTCCTGCTGAGCCGTAGGGGAAGTCCACGAACGCTTCGTCGACCAGGTCGACCAGTCGTAGCCGCTTGCGGCGAGCGCTCCGGTGGTTCGGTGCCAGCACGGCGACGAGTCGTTCTCGAGCGAGTTCGTGGCTGTCGACGCCGACCGGTGGCGCGGTTCCGGGAAGGCCCAGGAATGCGACGTCCAGATTTCCCGCGATGATGTCAGCGACGAGGTCGTGGGCGTTCTTGCCGTCCGGGGTCTGGGCGTGCGGGTCGGCGCCGGCGCGGAGCAGCAGCCCGATGCAGCCGGCATCGCCGCCGCCCGCCGCGCTGATGCGCGAGTGGCAGCAGGCCGAGTGCAGCGCCGTGCGCCCGAGCCGGTTCCGCGCTTCCAGGTCCGGCGGCCCGTGCCGCAGCAGCAGCCGCACGATGTCGGCGGCG